>JAJFUD010000059.1 GCA_021372585.1 bacterium | reverse complement strand
CAAAGGTCAATAATAATCAATATTTTTTCTGCATCCCCCAGCTTGAAATTGTTCGGGAATTCGATTATCGTAATTTTACTTTGTCCTTTCTGAGGCTCTTCCGTTGAGTAATACCGCATGGCAAATTGAACTTCATCGATGGATCTGTCCGTAATGAATATCGTTTCCCAGGGCGGAACATACATGGCATGAATCAGCGCATCGATACCGATATATAAGTGCTGGGAAGTGGATCCGCATATGGAAGCGATCCTACCGGTTTTTTTTATCCAAGATTTCCATCCAGTTATTCTCTAGGAATCTCCAAAGATTCTCTCTCAATGAATCGACATTCTCTGATTCTTTGGTGGTTGTGTAGGATACCGGCTTTCCGAAACGATAACCGCATTTTGCGTCGACGATCGAACTGAAAATATCATTAGCAGGCTGATTGTTAATATTGGTTGTATCTTTAAAACACTTACTATTCAACGACAATCGAGAAATATCAAGATAAAAACTGGAAAAAATCATAACCTAATATTACACTATGTAAAGTTTGTATCGTATTTCAATGAAGGAGGAATAAAGGTGGCTTTTGTTGTTGATAAAAATGAGAATCAAACCTTTATTTAATATTGTGAAATACGTACAAATCAACAAAAATAACCTTATAAAAGCAAGAGAGATGTGTGGTTTTTCTGCTGAAGAGTTAGATCAAAAGATTTGCAAAAAAACTGGAAGATATTTTAAATGGGAATCTGGAGAGGCTTCACCTACTTGGAATCAACTTTGTCAATTGTCTTTCATTTTATATCAGCCTATTAATTTGTTTTTATCTTCAACGATGCCTCCTGATAACAAAGTAATCCCTCAATTCAGAAAGATATACATGGAAAATTACAAATCAGATATGAGCCCAGAAATAAATATTGAAATTCGAAAAGCCCTAGATAGAAGGGATATTTACATTAGCTTAAAACAAGAATTGGAAGAAGAAATACAACCTTTCACTAGTTTTTATTCTTCAGGTTCAGCCTCTCATGAAGACTTTGTTAAGCAATTCCTTGGTTTTTCTAATGAATACCCTTTTGGTTTTTCTAATGACTATAAACTCCTAAAGAAATTAATTCAAGTTGTAGAAAAGAAAGATATCCTTGTTTTTCAAACAAATAAATATGGGAGAAAAACTATTGATGTGAATAAAATGAGAGGTTTTTCGATATTCTTTCAGGAAGCACCTATTATTGTGATAAATTCAGGCGATACTCCTTCAGCAAAAATCTTTTCATTACTCCATGAGCTTTGTCATTTAACTTTAAAAGAAAATGACATTTCAAATTCAGATTTAAAGCAGGAATCTTATTGCAACAGAATCACTGCAAATCTCATGATGCCTAAGGATATTATAAAAAAATGCATTTCGAGCTATTCAAATCTAACTCTTGATGAAATAAAAGTAATAGCTAAAAACCAGGTTGTTAGTCAATCAGCATTGATTTGGAGAATTTTTAACCTCAAATTTATTTCATCAGAGCAAAAAGAAGACTTATATAAATCATTAGAAAATTCCTTAAAACAATTCAAACCATTTGGAAGACAGCTTTCACGAAGCAAAAGAATAGTAACTGACCTTGGACAACTTTATGTTTCAACAGTTTTTCTTGCTTATTATAATGAAAAAATTGATTCCTCAGATTTAATCAACATTTTTCATGTTGGATGGGACAATATCAAGCAAATTGAAAACCAATTGTGAAAAATTCTGCTTAGATACCAGTTTTATTATTGATGCTTGGTATACTTATTATCCCAAAGATATTTTTCGGTGTTTTTGGAATCGACTTGATAGCTTTATTAGGAATCAAAAAATTCTTATTCCTAGAACAATCTGGATTGAAATTTTTTCTGGAATTAATGAAGAGACTGAATTAAAAAAATGGTTTAGAAAGTTAGAAAAATATATTATAGAAGCGCATCTTAACAAGGATATCACAGATTTTTTTGAAAAAAACGTAAAATACTTTTATGAATCTTCAAACGGTCAAAAACTGAACTTTAATGATGGTCAAATAATTGCTTTTTCGAAAATATATAAACTAACCCTTGTAACTGCTGAAAAACAGAGGGATGGTAAAAAAGTTGATGAAATGAGCAAAAGTGAAATAGATAACATGATAAATCAAATAAAAAAACCGAATAGAACTGCTTTTAAGATACCAGATGTTTGTTCATCGAAAGGAATTGATGTGAAATGGTGTGCATTTGGAGAATTTGTAAAAAAAATAAATGGCCAAGAAAGCTTATGTGGTTTTGAATATAAACCATCAACAGAGTCAAATTTATTTACCACTTAAACAAACATTTTTATAAATTGGGTTTTTTAAACTTTGAAAGCATCGTCCATGGCCGTAAATAGTAGATAGCGGAAATACCTAAAAAAAGTTAAAAAAAGATTGACATGGGGTATTGTGAAATTATACTACCTATTACATCGATATAGTATAGGAGACTAATATGAGCGATGTTTCAAAAGACCTGGTTGCGGCTTCATCAAAAATGATCATTCTGTCCATTCTGAGCAGAGAAGAAAGTTATGGGTATAAAATCCTGACTACGATAAAACTGCTGACGGAAGGCGGTTGGAATTGGTATGAAGGTTTCTTGTATCCGGTGCTTCACAAGCTGGAAAGAGATAAGCTAATCAAATCCCGATGGGTTAATTCTGAGGAAGGACCCAGAAGAAAATACTACCAGATTACTGACAGAGGGCTAAAACACTTAAAATCTCAGCAGGAAGAGTGGAAATTTGTAGATTCCACGTTGCACAAAATCTGGGAGATGGATATATGCTGACTCGTGAACAACTTATCCAACGATGGAAAAGCTGGATGAACCTTTTCTATATTTTGAAGAAGGCATTGAAGTGGAGAAATTCTTGCATATTATTCAATACCTGATTAATCAAATAATGGGAAAAAATCCATACGACAGCGTGTTTTAAAAAAGTACAGTTTAAGTAGCTGCTTTCTTGCTTCATAGAGTATAATACACTCAATAAAAGAAATATCTGAGTATCTGGAAGGGTAATAATGAGAAAACGATCCATATCAGCGTTACTGTTATCAATGGTGTTCATTTCTGGATTTGTTTGTTTTAAACCTAACTCTGCTAAAGCTATCACTGATTTTGATGTTGATGTCACCCCGCAATTGATAGGCGAGGTGGCTAATTTTCAGTTTGTTTATAGAGTCGAAGCTGATTTGCCATATCATGCGCGGATTGAGCTTAAATTTCCTCCCGGGACTTCGTTTGATCCTCCAATCCCAACTGAGGAGAAAGCAAGAATAGAAAGATTAAGAAAGATTTCCGAAAATATGCTATTTTTTTCATGCGAAATAATGGGATTACCGATAATAAACTTTTTACAGGATGGATCCGTTTCAATTCTTATTAGAGATAGCACCAACAAAAGAGAAGCGGGAGAGAAGGTTATTCTTAAAATAAAAAAAGAAGCAGGAATAGTGAATCCGTCCTCTCCCGGAAGCTACCATTATTACATTCGAACTGAGAATGAAGAGGATTTCTTTGAAAGCCAACCAGTCATGATCTATGAGGATACTCTCTCGACTCCAATTGTAAAACTCACTAATCCGGTGGCTGGAGAAACAACTGGTTTTGAAATTAATTTTACATTAGGACCAGCCGATACTCTTCATTTTTGGGTAAACTCTTTTATTATCGAGTTTCCTAAAACCTTTATTTTTTATATGCAACTCAGTGATATGGATAAAAATATGAACAACATGATATTTATCAACGATGTACCTTTGATATATTCACCTGGTGTAATGGAATATGAATCTTCCAATATAATAGCCTTAGAATTACCAGTATTGAAATCAACAAAACCGTATGAAAATATGAAGATCACCATCGATGAACGATTTGGGATTAGAAATCCTTTCAAGCCTGGAGCCTATACAATAGGAGTGTGGACAACTTCTTTACCAAAAGTAGTCGAAAGCAAACCTTTTCATATCAATCCATCCAGCGAGGAAGCGCTTGCAACATTACCCCATAACGTAACAAACGAGACTACAAATGTTGATATTGTATATAATACAACTGAAAATCTTGAGATGATGGATGAAATACAGGTCGTCTTTCCTAAAGAATTCGAGATATCCACAGATGAAATCACATGCTATTTCTATGCTCCTAATCGGGTACCAATCGATGTAGCAGTTTTTGAAAATGTAATGACCATCCCTGTTCCGGTGAATGTTCAAAAAGGGGAGACCATCCGATTATTGTATACATACACTAATGACATAAAAACCCCAACTATACCGGGTTCCTATTCATTTTTAATCAAGCATCCAAAATCTGGAAAAAGTTATCAAACGAATCCACTCTTGATCGAAGATCAAGCTTTAGAGATTATTGATGTAAGGCCATCTGTTCCAAATGCTTATGCAGTCACAGAATACTATATCATTGACTTGGCTTTCCATTCAGACAGGATTCCTCGTACCGGAGAAAAACTATTTTTTACCTTTGAATTTATTGATCAACCCATCCAGTATGAATTCAAAAAAAATGCAGAGCCTTTTGAAACTGTGGTTTTAAAAAATATAAAAAATCCTGAACCAGGTAATTACAGCATTTCTGCTCAATTCGGCAATGAAAAAGCAGTATATCCGGTTAAAATCAATATTATCCCACCCTTACCACAAACCAAAATCCAAATTGAAGGAGGTAAAGAAGGCAATAACGGATGGTTTACTGAATTGCCAAAAATCTCTTTTTTATTTGACGATCCTGATTCGATAATGGAATACAAAGTAGAGGGGTATGATCCTATTACAGAGAAAAGCGGATGTGATGATTCCGATCCACTCCTTCCAGGTCAGTATGTCTCCTTAATCACCTATTACTCTTACTGTGCTTATGGATGGGAAAATTCCAAAGAATTTCTTCTGAAAGTGGATACTATTCCCCCGTTAGTAAACATTCGACATCCGTCTAAGAAAAAAACAGAGCAAAATATCAATACGATTTTGGTAGATGGTAAAATTTCCCCTCTCAAACTCAATCATTATGCAGGAAACAAATTGGTTTTGGATACCAACCTGACCATCAATGGGATCATATCAAAGGTAAGAGATGATGGCTCTTTTTCATCGGAACTCTCACTTCATGAAGGGAATAATACCATCCAAGTTAAAGTCATGGACGAGGCGGGTAATTCGGTTCAGTATGATTATGACGTTTTAGTGGATACACTTTCTCCTAGTCTCATCGTCAATACCCCCTTAGAAGGAGAAGTATTTCTCTCCAACACTATAACAATCAAAGGAATAACTGAGCCAGGTGCTTTATTGTTTATGAATGGAGAAGCTATCCTTCTTGAGGAAGATGGCAGCTTTGCTGTAGAACTTTCTTTTGATTCGCTGGGAAAGAAAGAGATCAAAATTACTGCAACCGACAAACTGAACAATCAAACGGTTCAAGTATTCAGCTGTTGGTTTGGCTACACCCTACAGCTGAAAATTGGTGATAACCAGGCTTTTATTAATGATAGACCAGTTACCTTACTCTCTCCTCCGATCATTGACCAAGGCAGAACATTGGTTCCCTTCCGCTTTATCGGAGAGGCGATCGGGATTGAGGTAGGCTATCAAACCGACCCAAAAACCAAGGTAGTCTCCAAAGTGTTTTATATCTCTAAAACTAAGAGAATTGAACTGACCATCGGGAGTAAAGTGGCATTGGTGAATGGGAAGTCTGTCGCTATGGACGTTCCTCCCCGTATCCTTCATGGCACTACTTTGGTGCCATTACGCTTTGTTGCAGAGAAACTTGATTTCGATGTCCAATGGGAGGTCGACACCCAAACTATCACCCTCCGCTACCCAAAACTTTAGAGGAGTTTTTTGGCCATGCGCTGTTCGATGGTTATAAAGCCATTCTTGCTGTATAGATGGAGCGCCGGTTCGTTTAAAGCCCACACATTCAAGTCGATGAAATGATGGTTTTTTTCCTTTGCCACCCGGATCGCTTCCTCAATCAATGCCTGTCCGACACCTTTTTGATGGTAATCCTGGTGAATTTCGATAGTGTCAATGTTGGTATACGGGGGAGAGAGCAGGTCATCCATCTCATCGATGCTGATCAAAACAAGGTATCCAATGACTTTGTTTTGGTCCATTGCTACGAAGTGAGAATAAGCCGGATCACTCATCTCCTCGAGAATATTTTCTTCAATTTCTTCGGGTTCAATGTCCAATGTACTGCACTCACAAATAGAAGGCACTCTGTTTTGGACAAACGACCGATCCTGCAGAAACTGGTAGTGTAGAAAAGCGATGCTGGGAACATCCTCTTTGGTAGCACAACGAATGGTGAGTTCCATTTTCATTCTCCTTATTGATTACCTTATTCATACTCTAACAATTGGGCTGGAATAGGCAGATGCCTCTGTTTATTCTCAATGATTCTATTATAGTTGTGTGTCAATAATTCCAGGAAAGCATTATCCTGACCGGCTTTCAACAATAAGACATCAACCACTCTTTTGGTTCTGGACAATTGATGGGAGTACAGGATCATGTGGTGCCCTGCTTCTAATGCTTTAATTCCGGCTTCTGCGATGTTGAGCCCTTTAATGGACAAGGGCATATCGGAAATATCGTCTGTAATGATGATTCCTTCAAAACCAAGCTCATGTTGCAGTTTATCCGTTACGATGACTTTCGAAAAAGTAGCCAGGTTCTCTTTATCCAGGTGATCATACAGGGCATGCGAAGTCATCACAAAGGTCGCTCCTCCCTGGATAGCGTCCCGAAATAGCTTCATTGATTTCTCAATTGTTTCTATAGTGGAAGAGGAAGTGACTACCTGATAATGGGGATCATCGGAGAGCATACCCAGCCCGGGGAAGTGCTTGACTGTGGCTTGGATGTTGTTTTGTTTCATAATTTGGATAAAAGAACGGTTGAAAGTCATCATGTCTTCTTGATTATTGAACGGTATTCTTTTTGAGATGAAAGAATTGGGAAGGAAGGGAAAATCAGCCAATGGGGCTAATTCTACATTAATGCCGGTCATGGCTAACAGTCGAATGTCTTCGTTAATTTTCTTCCAGTTAGGGTATCCCAGAGGAAAAATATTTTTCAGTAAACCTGTACGAAGCGCTCCTTCCGGTTCTTCATCCAGCATAATATAATAAGGATAGCCGGTAGTTTTTACCGCAAGGGATTGAAGAGACTGGATCAGATTTTTCAACTGTGTAAAATCTCGGAAATTCCGTTGGTATAAAACAACGCCTCCCGGCTTAATCTCTCTGAGTAAATCGGCTGTCACTTTGTCGAGATCAAGCCCTGGAATGCCTACTAACAAGTTCTGGCCGAGAATCAGGGCATTGGAGACGGTGGCTGATTCTTGAGCTACTGATGGAACAGAAAGAGGGGTGGTTACTTCCTTACTGAGCGGGGAGGGATAAAAAAAGAGAGAGAGGATGACCAAAAAACTTGATAAAAAAGCTTTGTTGAAAAAGAGCATGGTGGTTTCATTCTTCATGTTTTACTTGTGTTGAGAATTGAATCTTTCCCTTAGAATTCACCCAAAACTTCTGGATGATGGTTGTGTCGTAATAATAGAACTCATCAAATGGATTGTCTCCGATTGACCAGGAGATAATCTTGTCGTAATCAGCGACATCAAAATTAGGACTACCCTCGTAAACCACTATTTTATAGGTTGTGTCTTTATCAAGATCGAATGAATACAAAAACGGGTAAAAGAGCGCTTCTCCCGGTTGGATAGTCAAACCCAAGACAGGTTCCAGTATTTCGTGAATCGTAGTGTCTACAATCAGTTTTTCCTGAAGAGTATACACGGAGAGTCCGTAAAAAAGGTTGTTTTCAAAATAATGAACTGTATTCTTATCGAATATGATTGGATCAATCCCGGTATTTTGAAAAACTATATCCATACCCAAGTCTTCATTCTGCTGAAAAGTCAACGTTCCTTTTTCTGTAACCAGTAACTTTGCTTTGTATTCGGGGGAGATAACAATTTCATCTTTTCCTCCCAGCTTTTGTACAAAGTTGTCATTATTTTCATTGAGAAGCTTTACACGAAAGAGCTGTCGATTCTCATTCAGACAGAGCATATCTGTTAGCTGAATCGTTAAATAACCAAGAACATTGGCATGATGATAAGAGAGCTGCATCACACTGATGGAAGGATTTACATAGATGGGTTGTTCCAGTTGATACCAGGAAATGCCATCTGCAATTCCAATTAATTTCAGCTTGGATTTACCAAGTTGAAAAAAACTGTAAAAAGGCCCACAAGCTTTTGCTGAAGGGATCAGCCAATCTAGCCACCCGGTCTCGGTTTCTTCATCTTCTTCTTCGTTTTGACCTTGAAAGTAGTTTTCCCGGTACCAGTTATTGGCATATTCTTTGTCATCATAAGAAGCTATCCACTTGAACTCTAAGGATAAATCCTTGATGTAGGAAGGATTGTTCACTTTTAATCCTACGAAATACACCATATGATTTTCTGAGATTTTCGCACTGGTACCGACGTTCGACCAAAAATGCGAGTTCATCCCAAAGACCGGCACCGCCTCCTTGCTTAATCTGTCAATCGTATTGATGGATGGATCAATCGGATCTATCAGGGTGCTATCGTACTGATGATAATCGTTAACCGGATTACAGTAGATCAAGTTAATCTTCATTTTCTCCGTTACGGGAATAGATTGAGTGGATAATAAGTTAATCCAATACTGTTTATTTTTTCCAAGCTGGATCAATTCGGTTTTACCAAGCAATAGATCCGGAAATCTGTTCTTTTCGAGTTGAAGGCGTTGAGAAGAGACAATCTCAGGAAGCGTTAGAGCTTTAGAGTAGAGACGTAAGTACTCGATTAAGCCGTTGTATCCGTATTCTTCTGAAAATCCGGGCACCCCTCCCAATAAAATGGCAGAGATAGGCTTTATGGATGCAAACTGCAAAACTGATTTTGATGGTAAAAGGGTCTCTTTTTTCTCGTTAATAAAGAGCAGTACTTCGTGGTGTACCAAATCCCAAGTAAGTACTAACCGATACCATCGGTCAGACTGTAGTGAGGTGTGCCACACAATACGGTTGAATTTTCCACCCAGCTGAAAATACGGTTTCCTGTCAGGTAAAAGCCCAAATACCATCTGATGAGATTGATCAGTAAACAACACTTGGGTGATCGGTTCAGAAATATCATAACGATTGATGTTAACTTCCAGAGATCCGCTTTGATGTAATGGATTAGAGAGGGGAAGAGGGAGAACAAGATAAGTGCTGTCATCCTCTCCGTCATCTGAATAGGAGTTTTTCCAGTTATACATGACCGGAAATGACCTGTCTCGTTTCATTGGTTCTGAACTCATGCCCCATCGAAAATCACTTTGATAGGTTAGATTCACAAATTTTGCTTGTTGTTGAGGGTGGGATATATCAAAAATGTCTTCAGACACTGCGTCATCAAAGTAATAGAAAGATAGCAAAGAGGGTTCACTGGGGGCGAAAGGTTTTGATGGAGAGCCAGTTGCTGAAACCCCTGGTCCGAATACTACAAAAAGAATCGTTGTTCGGGAGGAATCGATTTCTGGCAATTGTAGCCAGTATTTGGTATCCAATTTACCAAAACCCGATTCTATACGGTGTGGAATACGTGTTTTCCCATCAGCCAGGGTGAAATAAAGCTGGTCTTTCGAAAAAGGTAATTTGGTTTCTTTCATCATCTCAAATGTATTGAGTTTGATCGATATGATATGATTCTTTGACACTATCTTGTTATTAGCAAAGCGTAACTCGATTTTTCGTCGGTAGATACTTTCCTGTAAGGTTAAATAAGTAGATTGAATCTCTTTCAGGGAGGCTTTGGGTGGTGTTACCAGAGTCGGGGAGGAGGAAATGACCTTTTTGCGAACCGTTCCCGGATGAAACCTGCCATGATAAGCAGAGACAGTGGATGTTTGATTACTCCAATTTGTTATGCTTCCTTGATTAGAAGGGTTTGAATCACCAGTCAAAAAAAACAAAGAGATCATCATGAAGGCTATCAAAACAGTACGAATGAATTGATTCGTTTTCATATTCATAAGTATAGTGTTCTGTCGAAAAATATGCTACATTTATATTAATAGTATTTGGAATAAATCAACTAATGCTGTAGGGGATTACGATTTTTAGAAAATCAACTGGTTGTGAGGTAAGAAAAATGGTAAAGCAATTTTTTTCCGGAATCATTATTTCTATCATTGTCTTCTCAGGAGTGATTTTTATACAACCTAATCAAGTAAACGCGATCAAAAATTTCACGGTAGCGATTCAACCGAAGACCACTAACACCGCAGTTACGTATACTTTTCGTTTTGTCATGGAGAAACCGCTAAAAGTTCATGACAGCGTATTCATTGTTTTCCCTCCCGGTACTACCCTGAATCCACCTTTGCCTGTGGACAAAAAAGAAGGCATAAAAAGGTTAAGCCAAATATCCGAATCGATTGATCTGAGTGATTGTCCTTGCGATGAATGTCCGGGATTGCCTATCATCGGTTTTTTAAAAGATGGTTCCATGGAATTAAGATTTAACTCTTGGTGCGAATATGATCCTGCGTCACCAGATTATGTAGGAACAACGATCACAATTTCGAAAGAAGCCGGTATTATAACCCCATCACAAGAAGGAAGGTATACCTTTTCAATCAAGACTTTGCATGAAAACATATATATGAAGAGCCAATCGATCGGGATCGGTGAATCAACTGTCTCCAGTCCTATTGTTGCGTTAACAAACTCCTTTCAAGGCGCTAAATCGGGTTTGAATATTAAGTTTAAGATTGGTTTTACCGGAGAGATGACTTTTTCCAACGGCAATTATTATATTGTTTTTCCAACTCAAACAATTCTTCCCTCTCAAACGGCTGTCTATTCTTATGATATGATTTCGATCAATGGGTATCCGGTCCTGAAGAAACCGCTATGGGTGGACAAAACACTTATCTTGCCGGTTGTGAGAGCCGTGAAACCCGGGGATGAGGTTATAATCACGATTGATGACCGGTTTGGAATTCAAAATCCATTTCAAACAGGACAGTATAGGCTTGAAGTGTATACATCAGAAGAATTAAAAAAAGTGCTAAGCGAACCTTACGACATCCTTCTTTCCGAATACCCGGTACGCGTAGAGGTAAATCCGTCCGAGAGTAAACAAATCTCTGCACTGCAAATTACCTACCTCCATGAACAGGAAACCTTACCAAGCGAGTCTCCCATCGGTATTTTTTTCCCGGAAGGATTTCATGTGCCGGCTGCTATTTGGGAAGGACATGTTCGCATTAATGGGAAGGCTCCTTTGGAAATAAAATGCTACGAGAACATTGTTTCCATCATTACCCCGATGGCTTTCGAAAAAAACCAGGTGGTACAAATTGATTTTGTCGGTGATATTGGGATTAGAAACCCTGATGAGCCTGGGAATTACCAGTTTTCCGTTTATTATAAAGCAACAGATAAGAGATACTTTTCCGATGCTGTCTTAATCAAAGAACCAACTTTAGAGATCACCGGAATCACGTTATCCAATCCCAATAGCGGAGAGAAAGCTACCTATAAAATTGCCGTATCTTTTCATCCGGACAGGATACCGCAAACCGGCGAGGTGGTAAAAATCAAGCTGGCATTTCTGGAGACCATCATAGAATGGATCGGAAAAGAGCCCACAGAGGCAAAGACAATCATTACTTTGGAAAATATTCAAAACCCTGATCCGGGAAGCTATGATTTGACGGTGTTATACGGATCAGAAAAAGCAGATAGTCCTTATAAAATCATGATTTTACCCCCTCTGCCAAAAACAGAGATTCAGTTTACAGGAGGTAAAGAACTTAAAAATGGGTGGTTTGTAGAGGTGCCATTTATCCATTTTTCATGCGATGACCCTGAGGCCAAAATCTTTTATGAATACAACAGCAGACAATCTATCGTCCAGAATCATGAACGAATTCAACCCCAACTTTTGGATACCGGTTTTTTCGTACGAAAGATTGTCTTTTGGTCTGAGGGAGTGTATGGCAAAGAAAACGCTCAAGAATACGAATTCAAAGTGGATTTACTGGCACCGGTGTTTGAAGTCAACAGTCCTGCATCCAAACATACTGATTGGCTATTAAACCACATCGTTATCACTGGAAATATTACTATGTTCAAAATGGAACATTATCTTCAAGACAGGTTAGTGTTGGATACCAATCTAACGATCAACGGGGTGCCAGCTCCAGTGAATGAGGAAGATGGCTCCTTTTCGTATGACCTTTCTCTGAATGAGGGTGAAAACATCATCAACATTATCGTAGAAGATGAAGCGGGGTTGGATTCAAAAAAGCGATACACCATCCAAGTGGATTCGGTGGCACCGGTTATCGTTCTGAATAGTCCTGACATCAAAAAAGTATGGATGAATCGGGTTTTACAAGTTTCCGGCAGAACGGAGCCTAATGCATTGCTCCTGATTAACGGAGAAGTGACTTTGGTGGAGGAGGATGGTTCATTTATAAAGGAAATCCGATTGGACAAAATGGGAAAATACGAATTAGTCATCTCTGTGCAAGATGCCATGCAAAACACCTTCACTAAAAGCTATGAATTCTGGTATGGATACACTTTAATACTGGTGATCGGATCGAATAAGGGTTCTGTTAACAGTCAGATCCAAGAATTGCCTGTTGCCCCGATGATTCAAAAAGGCAGAACCTTAATTCCGTTTCGTTTTATTGGGGAATCGATTGGTATTCGAGTCGGCTATGAAACAGACCCGAAAACAAAACAGGTCAATCAAGTATATTACCAATCCGATACGGTCAAAGTAGAATTGACCATTGGGAGTAAAGTAGCCCTTGTCAATGGAAAGCCAGTGACAATGGATGTTCCCCCTCAAATCATCAATGGAGTCACCTTGGTTCCTTTACGATTTGTCGCTGAAAACCTTGGGTTTGATACCCTATGGGAGGGAGATACCCAAACTATCACGCTTCGCTACCCAAAGTTATAAAATAATACAAGTGGGACAGTCCCACTTGTCCGAAGATAAATAAAATGGAGAGGCTTATGAAAAGATGTATTTCAGTTATTGTTGTTTTGGCTTGTGTGATATCGTTTTTCTCTGTTCTTGAGAAAGCAGAACCTGCTAAAGCCATCACAAAGTTCACTATGAAAGTCAACCCTTCTTCGACCAATGTCATTGCTACCTATACTTTCCGCTTCTCGATTGAAAAAACCATCCAGGTTCATGACATCATTAAGCTGGTTTTTCCACCCGGGACGACATTCACTCCACCGTTACCTGAAGAACAGGAGGCAAGGAAAGCAAGACTGGTCCAATTGATGAATTGTATTCAGTACATTCCTCCCTCAGAAAGCTGGAAAGACCCGGAACCTGGCATTGCCTTGATTGATTGCGAGAAAGACGGATCTATCACTCTTATATTCAGATCTCATTTTGAGTTTAATCCTGAACAATCGGCATACCGAGACTTGGTTGTTACCGTTTCCCAAGAAGCGGGTATTGTGACGCCGTCTTTATCAGGAGCCTACCGGTATAAGGTCGCTACTTCCGCCGAACCTACGTTTGCAGAAAGCCAGACAGTTGAGATTTCCGATGCTTCTTTCACAGCTTCAATTTTTCCTCCGATGATCAGTACTATTGCTGAGTTCGAATTTCAGATTCCGTTACGGAAAACCATAAAAGTTCATGATTGGTTTTGCCTCGTATTTCCACCGGGTACAACGTTAACACCCCCTTTACCAGAAGGAGAAAAGGCTTTACAATATCGGTTAAAGGACATAGTTGATGCATTTTCTTTATCTGGGGTAGGGTTTGAAGCGTGCCTTGGACTACCTCAAATCACTTTTCAGAATGATGGATCCATGGAACTGAAGCTACATTCTCCGATAGAATTAGATCCCGCAAAACCGGAGTATAAAAATATCAGGATCAAATTCAGCCGGAAAGCAGGATTTACTACGCCTCCCACTCCCGGAAAGATCCAGTTTTCATTTTATACCATTCGTGACCTAAGCCTGATAAGAAGTCAGGAAGTAGAATTGCTGAATTTAACAAAGTTCAGGATAGAAATTGATCCTCCGGTTGCTGGGGAAGTGGCAGAATTTTCCTACTACTTTCGATTTGAAAAACCCATAAAAGTGCAGGATTGGATCAAAATCAAGCTTCCACCGGGAACCACCTTGAATCCACCCTTACCGGAGGAGGAAAAAGCCAGAAAAGAAAGACTGAGAAAGATCACCGAAGCGATCAATTTTGATAATGGTAGTTGCGATGAAATCCAGATATTACCCATGATCACTGTGCTTTCGGATGGCTCCATGGAAATTCAATTTAACAACCATGTGAATATCAATCCGGATGATCAACGCTATGTGAATACGATGATCGTTTTTTCCAAAGAAGCCGGCATTGTGAATCCCTCCGTTCCGGGTAGCTATCAGTATTCTATTGCCTCTAAATATGAACCGGATTACGTTTCGTCACAGCCGGTAGAGATCATGGATAAGACTGCTTTTCAGGTAACGGTCTGCCCGAAGCTTACCGGTAAAGTAGCGACCTATCGTTTTTACATTAAGCTCAATAAAGTGTTGGGCACCCACGAGTGGTTTCAACTCACTTTTCCTCCCGGCACCACTCTGACTCCCCCTTTACCGGAAGATGAACATGAAAGGAAATTACGGTTGAGATCGATTGCAGAAGCCTTTACGATTGATCAAAAATCCTGTGCTGATTGTCAGGGATTGCCTATTCTTACATTTCAAAAAGACGGTTCTTTCATCATTAAAGTATCAAGTCCATTTGGCATGGGACCTTATCAAAATACGTATCAAGAAACCATCATCGAAATCGATGCATCTGCCGGTATTACCAACCCGACCACACCCGGTCCGGTCAGTTATTTCTTTAAAAATCAGCAAGAAACCGGATTGAAAGGGAGTAAGCCAATTGAGTTGGTAGCACAGAAATTGAAGGTGGAGGTCAATCCCACCTCGGTTGGATCAGTAGCCAGGTATCAGTTTGTCTACATCGCAGAGAAAAAAATGGAAATGCATCAATGGATCAGTTTCTATTTCCCCCCCGGTACTACCTTGAATCCACCATTACCTGATGATGAGCAGGGAAAAAAGGAAAGACTGAGGGAGATCGGTTCCAGCATCGAATACGATCTCGGGGAGGAATCTAATCCAATCCCAATCCTGGAAACGAAAGAGGATGGTTCTTTAAATTTGCGTATATCAAGCACACTAGTTTTTGATCCCATGGATAGGCATTACCGGGAAACGGTCATCACCATCACAGAAAAGGCCGGCATCTGTCTTCCGCATAATCCAGGAAAATATCTTTATCACTTGTCTTTTCAAAATGAACCAAATAAAACCGCCAGCCAGCCGGTGGAAGTGACTCGTTCCACCACTACTCCTGCTGAAGTGAGTCTGAGTCATCCTTTTGTCGGAGAGCCAACCGGACTGGATATCCGATTCCAACTTGGCGCATCAGGAGATTTGCGATTCACCGAACACTATTTCCATATTTCTTTTCCGGAATCCTTCCGGTGTGCCTTAAGTGCCTTTTTATCCGATCAACCTGAATATCGGTTCGAGATGATTTCCATCAACCAAATTCCGTTGTTAACGAAACCAAGCTGGACAGGGTCGGTTCTTACCTTGCCTGTTTTGCAGGACATGAAACCTTCAGACACTGTTTGGATCCATATTGATCCAAAATACGGTTTTATCAACCCTTATGAAGCCGGAGAGAAGTTTATTTTTGTCAGCACTTCCACTGAACAGGAAAAAGTCCAAAGCCAACCCTTTGTCATCAAGACATCGGAGTATTCTGCCAGAGCAAGTATTAATCCAGCAAAAACTGCGAAAAATGCCTGGATCACACTGTCTTATTATAATCACCAGGATGTTTTAAAGGCAGATGATATCATCGCCGTCACGTTTCCGGATGGGTTTTACATGCCAGGACCCATTTGCTGTGGTGCAGGAGTGACTATTCAAGGAGATCCTACGATCAAGTTAAACTTTGTCGGGCAGACGATGGAGATCGCAAGCCCTGTCGCGATTGAACTGAATACGCTGGTGAAGATTGAAATAGGACCCGGTACCGCGATAGAAACGCCGAAACAGCCTGGACTCTATACCTTCAAAATCGAACATACCAGATACAAAACACTCTTTGTATCGAACCCTGTCAAGATCGAAGAACCAAAACTGGAGATTCAGCAAATTGACCTATCCAAACCTAACTGCGGAGAAATCGTTGATTATGCTATTCATGTTGCCTTTCATCCGGATCGCATCCCTAAAATCGGAGAACTTCTTCAAATAGAGATGTCTTTTCTGGAAAAGCCTATTCAATGGATAGTAGAAGAAGAATTTTCGGAAAAAGTTATCCTAACGTTACGTGATATTCAAAATCCTTCCCCCGGACTATACCAGGTCAGCGTCGAATACGGATCGGAAAAAACGGAATTCGCCGATAAGATTATGATTCTTCCTCCCTTGCCATCAGTCTCTTATCAGCTGATTGGAGGTAAGCAGGGAAAAAACGGATGGTTGACCAAAGCACCACTGATTTCATTTGTATCGAACGGACCGAATTCACAGATTTTCTATGGGTATGACATGATGAATATAGCACTTCGCTATTATGATAAACCGGAGCTCTTAAGCCCAGGATATTATCTGATGGATATTTTTTGCTTTGCCAAAAGTCCTTATGGCAAATCTGCTATTCTGACGATTCATCTGAAAATCGATACAATACAACCTGAATTATCCGTTCTTTCACCGAAAGAAAAAAAGGTGATCACGAGTCAGAATCAATTTACTATATCCGGTCAAGTGGCAGGTATCAAATTCGAGAATTATAATCAAGATACTTTTCAGATACTGTATGACCAAAACCTGACTATATCGGGTAAATCTATCTCTGTTAACCCCAAAACGGGTGCTTTTAAAACGGTTTGGGAATTGCAGGAAGGTCAGAACCTTCTTTTGTTTCGTTTAGAAGATGAAGCCGGCAATGAATTACAACAAGAATATGAGATTGTCCTGGATACCACACCACCGGTTATCAAGCTGGATTCTCCTCTTCTGGACCATGTCTGGTTAAGCGATACCCTGACGATATCGGGCTATGCCGGATATAACGATCCGGCTGCGTATTTGACGATCAATGAACAACCAGTCTATCCGAATCCGCTTGGGCATTTTGAATACCGGATCGCTTTGGATAAACTGGGTTCTTATCCCATCGTGGTGATCGCTAAAGATGCGTTAGAAAATACAACAGAGATGCAGTTTACGATATGGTTTGGCTATTCGATTGAATTAACCATAGGCGATAAAAAAGCGGTAGTCAATCAGCATACACTGAATTTAACGACCTCTCCACTCATTCAGAATGGCAGAACTCTCGTACCCTTCCGGTTTATTGGGGAAGCAATAGAAATACCGGTTAGTTATCGGACGGACCCTCTCACCAAAAAAGTCACTCATGTTTTTTATCACTCTCCCGACATTAAGATAGAACTCATGATTGGTAATAGAATGGCGTTAGTCAACGGTAAATCGATCCAAATGGAGGTGCCCCCTCAGATTATAGAGGGGTCAACGATGATTCCGTTACGATTTGTTACGGAGAACCTTGGCTTTCATCTGGAGTGGAATCCTGCTGATCAAACGATTCATCTTCAGTATCCCGGAAAGTTTGCCGGTACAGGTCAATAAAAAGAAATAGGTTTACAGGTTTTCCGTTATAATGGTTACTAATAAAAACTTGTTTTACGGGAGGCATGATGTACCCTAAAAAGCTTCTGAAAACAATCAGCATGTTATGTTGTTTATTTATCTTCACCATAATACCAATGGGGTTTCGCATTTTACCAGTTCATGCAGAAATACTGATTGACGGTGTGATCGATGCGGGGGAATATAACCAATCCATTTCCCTGCAAAACGGAAACTATCAATTATTTTGGCGTTATGAAGAGGATAAAGTCGTCATTGGGATGAAAGCCAAAACCCTTGGCTGGGTCTCGATAGGCATCTCCCCTAAAGGGAAAAACCAGATGGACCAGGCAGATATGATTATCGGCTGGGTGGAATCAAACGGGGAGACGAAGATACATGATGCTTTTTCTAAAGGACCCATGGGTCCTCACCCTCAAGACGATACTTTAGGCGGAACGAATGATGTGACCGTTTTTACCGGAATGGAGCTTGATGGGTATACCATCATTGAGTTCCAACGGTTATTGGATACAAAGGATGCCTATGATCTTCCGTTTCCTTCATCCGGTTCGTTAAAATATATCGCTGCGTATGGTTCCAAAGATGAGTATACTTCTATGCACGCATTTCGGGTTTCCGGTGATGCTGCGATTGCCAAAAAAGCCCATTCCGAAATTGATGCGAAGGCTGCTAAAGAACTTTACGATAAAACTCCTTCACTCTTGATTTTTGATGTTTCCAATGCCTGGAAAATAGGTCACTTACCGGGAGCGATTAATATTGAAATGAATGATGTCGCTCAAAACTTACCTAAATTCAACAAAGAAAGACCTATTTTGGTCTACTGCAGAGGGGAAGCCCCTGCCATATTTGTAGCTGACTTATTGATGCAGAATGACTTTACAGATGTTTATCGATTATTAGGTGG
Source organism: bacterium (assembly GCA_021372585.1). Lineage (GTDB taxonomy): Bacteria > Caldisericota > Caldisericia > UBA6126 > UBA6126 > UBA6126. The sequence goes on along the minus strand of JAJFUD010000059.1, from coordinate 63,924 downwards.
TTTTGAAGCCTGGGTAAAAGCAGGATACCCAAGCGAAACTTATAAAGAAAAGACCAACATCCGCTTTCAGATTGGTAAAGAGACGTATTGGGTGGACGATATTGCGAAAACAATGGATACCAAGCCTATCATTCTCGAAGGGAGGACCATGCTGCCCATTCGGTTTTTAGCGGAGTCATTGGGAGCCAGGCTAAATTGGATACCAGCGACCCAGGAGATTTATATTTATTTACAATTGCTTGAGATCAAGATGAAAGTCGGCTATTCCCAGGCAGTTGTGAATGGAAAGACTGTGTATATCGACAGCAATAATCCGAAAGTGAAACCGGTCATTATCCCTCCCGGAAGGACATTCCTGCCCCTTCGTTTTGTTGCAGAGAACTTGAACTGTAAGGTAGACTGGAATAGTGGAAAACAGGAAGTGACCGTTACTTATCTGAATTAAATTCGGACTCTTTGCAGTATACTATTCTTATGAAAAGAAAGCTTTCAGTTGTATTTGCTCTGTTTTTAGCCGGTATTATTTTGTTGCCACCGATTGGTTTTTCTTTTCAACAGATACCCACTCATCATGAGCGATTCAAGTTTATTCCCTTTATCACTGGTCAATTTGAAAAGATGAATGCTTATCACTCTATTGCTGAGTTAACTAAAGATGAGTATGAAGGTAGGTTGACAGGGTCGGAAGGTGGTAAAAAAGCAGCCCAATGGATTGCCGATCAGTATGCCGTATTTGGTTTGCACACGTTTACGGATAGCTCTTATTTCCAGACAGTCACCAATGCGATGAGTCTTTCGAATGGAGACAATGTCGTTGGATTCATTCCTTCCGCCAACCCTGAATGCAAGAAATCTATCGTGATTGGTGCCCATTATGACCATTTAGGCAAGAGTATAAGCGGTCAGATTTACCGCGGTGCAAACGACAATGCATCCGGTACTTCGGTTGTGATTGAAATGGCAAGGATTTTATCCGATGTGATCCTGTTATCTTCGGTCAATATTGTCTTCGTTGCTTTTACCGGAGAGGAACAAGGATTGTATGGTTCCAAGTACTACGCTGACTATCCATTGTTCCCGCTGAACCAATCTCTGGCAATGATTAATCTGGATATGGTTGGCACCGGAACAGGGAATTGGGAAATTGGGTCCAATTTTCGGAATAATGATCCATATCGACGAGTCTTGAAAGAAGCCATCATTTTCTGCAAACTGAAATATAAAGATACCGATTGGTTGATGAAACCGGTTTCGGACCATTATCCTTTTTACCAAAAAGGGATGAAGGTGATGTGCTTATTAAAAGAAAATCCGACCAACATCGGAGGGTACCACACATTTAAGGATACGATTGAGAGTATCGATGCAAACAATCTTGATGAATGCGGGAAATTTAGTTTGTACAATGTCTTATCACTGGTTGAGGAGTACTTAACGATACCAATGATTGAAAAAGATTCAGAAGAAAACACGTTTCCCAATCCGGTAGATGTCATTTATCAGGAAGAAGAGATATGGAAACTTATCTGTCATCAAAATGGCAATTCATCTTGATACTACTATTCCACTATATCATCAGTGTTAAAGGTGAAATTCGGTAAAGCAGGGATGCCTTTACTCCAAGTGGTATTTCTTCTTTATTTTTAAAATCTTTGGACCGATGGAAAGCTGACAGTAAGGTTGGGACGGATTATTTTTGAAATAGTCATGATGGTAGCCTTCCGCCGGATAGAACGGTCCTGCTTCTTTCACCTCTGTTACGATAGGATCCGGGAAAAATGATTGGTCAGTGAGATCCTGAATAAACTTTTTTGAGATGTTCATCTGTTCAAGGGTTGTGGTGTAAATACCGGATCGATATTGTGTGCCGATATCCTGCCCCTGCTGATTTAAGGTGGTGGGATTATGGGCAGAAAAGAAAATATCAAGTATAACTTCCAGTGAGATCAAAGAAGGATCATAAACGAGTTTTACCGCTTCCACGTGGTGGGTAAGTCCGGTGCAAACTTCAGCATAGGTTGGATTGACTGTCAAGCCGTCTGTATAGCCGGGAGTCGCAGAACGAATGCCTTTAAACAGACTAAAAACCGCTTCCATACACCAAAAGCATCCTCCTGCTAAAATGATTGTCTCAAGATGTTCCATACTTATCTCCCCGGAATATCTTCTATGCGGTATCGCAACAACGTTTTTAGCTTAGTAGCCTCTGTTTTCCTGGGATCAGAATAATAGATCTCCCGATGTTTCATCCCCACTCTTCTTAATCCATTCTCAGTACAGTAGTCTGCCATCATCTGGAAAGTAACTTCTTCGCTGTCATAACTTCCATAGTGCATCATCTGAATCACCCAGCCCTCAGTGATAGTGGTAAATACCGCTCTTTTTAACAAAGGATGAGGTTTCTTTCTTTTGGCGATCTCCATCGCTTCCATCGCAAGCTCTTCAGTAATAAAATCAGGCTGACGGATCATCATCGTATACACAAACTTAGTTTTATCTAATGTGGACATGCCCCTGCCGGTTTGGTCCAAATCCCAAACCCCTTCCAGCGGAAAGACAGTATAATCCTGATAATCAGGGATATCTTTCATTTTCTTCAGCATCATCTTTAGGCTGTAAGAAAGTGAATAGAGATTGTTGATTACTTCACTAAACGCTTCTGTATTCGGATCCCCCTTCCCGTCAATCAGGAAAAATTTCATAGGAGGCACCTCTAATACCCTGATATTCTTTGGAAAATACAGATTTTTATACGCTTCTCTGTATTCTAATTTATTCTTTGACATTTTTCTTCCTCTCTTTCATTCATACATCCATTCTAACTGTTTTCCTTTTTTCCGGTATAAGTAAAGCGTAAACTATTCATTTGGTAGTACTCGCCTTTGTCGATCCCAATCACTTCCCCGCAAGTGCAACACAGGCTTTCCTGATGGGGCTCTGCCTGCAGATGGGAGATCCTCTCTTTAAAACAGCGAAGCACTTTTCCTTTACCGATCTTCTCATATTTAAACAGTTTTTTTCTACACTTGGCACATCGAATGGTTAACAAAATTCACCTGGTCTCCTCTTGAATTTCTTCATTATGTAATATAGCATTTTTGATTCCCTCGCTTACTTTTACAACATAGTCCGGTTTGCTAAGGATTTTTCTGTCAATCACACTCGAGAAAAAAGAACATTCTATCAAAGCCGCGGTTGGAACATTGAGAGAAGATAAAGTCACCAAAGGATCAGTCAAAACGTGATTCTTTTTTAAACCAACTGCATTACTGACATCATGGAACAGGAAATTGGCAAATGCTTCTGAATCCGGATGGTTGTAATAAACAAAAATTCCGTTTGGTTCTTCATAATCCGAATCATTGTGGTGAATTGCCAGGTAGATATCCGGCTTTATTGTATTCACAAATTCAATCCTGGGTTTAAATAATATCGTTCCGGTGTATTTTTCCTTTTCTCTTGTGAGGATTACCGTTGCCCCCATTTCTTCCAATAAAGGTTTTAACGCAAAAGCGACTCGAAGGTTTAATTCACTTTCAATTAAATCAAATTTTAATACCCCGGTATCATAAATAGACATCGTCTCTTCATCATAAGCGCCATGTCCGGGATCCAGAATGATTGTTTTACCAGCTAATGGCATGGGATACGTTTGACTAAACGACCATTGAAGATTTTGAAGGGAAGAAGTTGGTCTCATCGAAACAAAATGAAATTGGTCCAAAGACAGAGTAACGAAAAAACCTTTGTTATTCTCTCCTGGAAGCAAGATAGGGCTTAATTCTCTTGCCATATTGCCAAATTGAAACTGATTCGCCTCTGATAAGGGGAAGGAGATCTGAAGGAATTCGTTGGTATATTGAACTTCGTAAGGAATCGCATCAGAAGAAGTCACCGTTAAGAGAATATTCTCGTTTACTGTTTCAGTCATGATACTGATCAAAGCTTTGGCGCTATATTCATGCGTTGGGTACACCAGCCAAAAAAGCCCCGAAAAGACTAAAAAAGTCGGTATAAGCCGTTTGAAGTTGAGTATGTTTCCCTCCTTTGTCAATATGCCTTAGGCTTACTATTATACAAGAAAATCAGGGAGAAAAAGTATAGAAAACAGCTAGTACTTATTTTGATGAGGTCTCTTCACAAAGACCTGTCCATTATCCTGTTTGCACAAGACATGGAAATCAAATCTCATGAAGGAAAAACCATCTTGCAAGGCTTGGAGATCAAGTTACAGGAGTAATTTGTGAATATAACTCTGTAGTCCAGTCGGTAGCATCTCTTTCAATGAGGGCATGTGGGTTTTGATCAATATGACTCCTGCGATAATCAAAATAATCCCGAGCAGTAAAGATAACATTTTCAGAATAAAGAAAACAAGACCGGCAATATGCCAGTTCTTTTCACCTTGTTCAAACACTTCATAGTTTTGCCATTCGCATCGGTTCCAGGAGAGTTTTCGGCAATGTTTCCCCGCATAGATCTTTAAACCGATATCTAAGGCAAGAAAAAGAAATACAAAAACCACCATGATGATAATAAAGGTAGTAATATAAGAAGCAAATTGTCCGGTGAAAAAATCTAATGGATTATTCCCGCTCTCTGTGTCAAGATTCTTGATTGCTGAGAATGCTCCTTTGAATTTCGCATAGAAATAAAAAACATAATACCCAATTAAAAATAGATACGCCATGATGAAGTTAGCTGCCATTTGGAGGATATAAAAATCCCAGATATTATGGAAAAAATGATACAAATAGTAAGGAACAAACGGACCAAATGAAAAACCTTTCATGAAGGATAGCTTATCTTGAACTTCATCCAGATTTCTGATTTCATCGGTTCCAAACCATTTCATCCGATAATTGCTGATATTCTTAAACTCCATATTTTTTCTCCCCTCAACAAACTAAATCTGAGGCTATTCTAAAACAGGATTTGTCATTGTAAAGTATTAAGATAATGAAAAAGGGAGAAGGAGTAGCCCTTCTCCCTAAAATAAGTAAGAAAACGGTTATTCAGAAACTTTTGCCTCTTCATTAAAAATTGTGTATACACTCCGTTTAATGTAGTTAGTATGAAGTAAATGATGTGATTTTTCCCCGTTTGGTTCAATCAGAAATGCTTTGTATATCTCTGTAATCGCGGGATTTTCATGGGATTTTCTTATTGGCAGGTTACGGTCTTCACAATACACTGCCTTTAATCGGGCTTCACGAATTTCGGTATTGGTTGGGTGCGGTTGTCCTCCCCCGCCCAGACAACCACCAGGGCAGGTCATGATCTCTATAAAGTGATAAGGAGATTCTCCTTTGGCCACTTGATCCAGAAGTATCCGGGCATTACTTAAACTATTTGCCACAGCAACTTTTAACGGAAGTCCTTTGATATCCAGAGTGGCTGTTTTGATACCGGTTAATCCTCTGACTTCTTCAAAATCGATTCTGGGGAGTTTTTCCTCTGTTAACACTTCATAAGCAGTACGAATGGCAGCTTCCATTACACCACCAGAAGCTCCGAAAATCGTAGCGGCTCCAGTAGATAATCCTAATGGTTCATCGAATTTTTCTTCAGGTAAATCAGGCAAATGTATCCCAGCCTCTTTCATCATTCTGGCGGCTTCGCGAGTGGTTAATACGTGGTCTACATCAGGAAAAACATCAGACTCGGAAAGATCTAGTTTAGATTTCCAGTACTCATAGGCATCTTTCATTTCAGGACGCTTTGCTTCAAATTTCTTAGCGACACAAGGCATGATCGAAACTACTACAATATCTCTCGGGTCTACTTTCATCATTTCGGCATAATAGGTTTTAGCGACAGCACCGAACATCTGCTGAGGCGATTTGCAGGTGGAAAGATGATCGAGAATATCGGGGAAAAAGTGCTCTGCAAATTTAATCCATCCAGGGGAGCAAGAGGTTACCATGGGAAGGACAGAGGGTCCGTGAAGATGAACGTCCTGGCCGAGAGCCTTTTTTATTCTTCCTATTAATTCATATCCTTCTTCGATAATCGTTAAATCAGCTGTGAATTGTGTATCAAATATCTTGTTGAAACCAAGTTGTCGCAACGCTGCTGCCATCTTGCCGGTTACCAGTGTCCCCGGCGGCATGCCAAACTCTTCGCCGATCGCTACCCTAACAGCAGGTGCTGCTTCGACAAGAACAATCTTCTTCGGATCGGAAAGAGCCCTCCATACTTTATCGATTTCTGAACGTTCCATTAAAGCGCCGGTTGGACAAATTAAAACGCACTGTCCACAATTTGTACAATAAGAATTTCCCAATCCCATATCTTGGAAAGTGGCGATTTTGCTGTTCATTCCACGCCCTGCTACATCGATAACATTTACAGACTGTACTTTATCACACACTTCTACACACCTTCTGCAAAGAATACATTTATTTCTGTCCCGAACAATGCTTTGAGAGGTTTCATCCAAAGGATAATCTACTTCTCTTGTTTTTTCGAAACGAACCTGTTTTATGCCCAAATCGTAGGCTAATTGTCTAAGTTCACACGTTTCATTGCGGTCACAAGATAAGCAATCTTTCGGATGATTTGCCAATAATAATTCTACCAGGGTTTTTCTGGCATCACGAACACGTGGTGTATGGGTTAGAATTTCCATCCCCTCTGTCACTTCTGTAATGCAGGCGCGTTGTAGAGTTCTCGCTTTGGCTACCTCTACTACACAGACACCACAAGCTCCGACATCACATAATCCTTCCATGTAGCAAAGAGTAGGAATCGAGATATTGACCTTTTTACAGGCATCAAGAATAGTAGTACCTTTCACGACCGAGTGTTTCTGCCCGTTTATCGTAACCTGAACTTCATTTTCCATAAAATTTCCCTCCAAGGTAATATTTATAAGTACAATACAAATTGATTATTTTGATGTATTGAGCCTTTTTTGGTCAGAAAACCATTTAAACTCGAGTAAAATAATCATTACTCCGCCTGCTAAAGCAGTATACAATTGTGGAAGGCTCATTGCCTGAGCAATCTTAGGTGGAACATTTACTAAGTACTTCACTGATAACGTGAGTAAGGAAAATTTAACAGACGCTCCTATAATAACGCCAATACTCGCTTTCCACCAATTTGGCTTACTAGATCTGACCATGGCGAAGATCGCTACGTACACCGCGTTCCCTAACATGATAAAAGGTATCATCGGAGCTAAAGGCGCAGCTAAAATACCGAGTAAAAAGGCAAACACCGGACTGATCAGGCCGATAATAATCCCACTGAACACATCCACCTGAACAAATGCCAGCAAAAGAATGAAATTTACGATCACACCGGTAATTAATTGAGGCATTCTAAAAAGCTGGATAACAATCAATAGCGCAAGTAATATAGCTGTTTTTGTAATCCAGTTGACCGTGAAATTAGATTTTGACATAAAACACCTCATAAATAGAAAAAAGACGGAACAGAACCCGTTGAAAAATAATAAATTCTAAAAAATAAAAACAAAATGCTCCAATCATCTCGTTTCCTCCTTTCCAAATAGGGGAGGCATAAAAATTTCTTCTTATACCCTACTGGTCCGATTGCATAGTTTATCACTTTAGCTATATCAGACTCGAAGGTCACCAAATTATATCTTACAAAAAACTAAGCTGATTTCAAGGAGGGTTTCTGAATGATCAACAATTACTAATAAGAGTAAGGTAATAACGCAGTTCATTTTTTCATCACTACCCATATCTTCACAAGAATCATTTCCATTGCATCATGATAAAGTTTTTTACTTCTGGAAATGTGAAAACGAATCTTCATTCTTTCTATTCCTTACATTTCAGGCAATATTCCGGTAAAGTCAAAAACCCATATCCATATAAGAAAATCTCTTTTAATTGCAGACACTTTCTCACGGTTTCGATATACTAGAATATAGAATATTTTTGTTACAAGAGGGAATATGCAGTATTTTGATGAAAGAAGCTTGTCGAATACAGTCAATAACGTGTTGCACGCGGAGCTTTTTTCGGAAACCATCCCCAATCGGGAAAAGGAAAAAATAGCTCTCTGGATCAGCAAACGAAGAGGCATAAAAGGATCATACCATGGACTTTTTGCCCCCACCGAAGCTGATTTTAAAGAAGGCGTGCATTTATTTACCGGAGAACCCGTCACTTCGGGAGCTGCTATATCACATATTATAGGTGAAGAAGCGATGAATCTATTGCAAAGGTGGGATTTAGACATTCCTGAGGTGAAGCAGGTATTAACCACTGCCAAAAAATCCTGGAGAGCCAAAATTTCTGAAGACGAAGCAATTTATGGTAAACCGATGGGGATGTTTTGTTGCGGAAAATGTAGCAATGCTTACTGGAGAGGATTATTAAGCGGGAGTCTTGATAAGGCAGATACAAGATTACGACGAGGATTGGAGATATTAAAGTCCCTGCGTGACGGGAAAAGAAAATGGAAACGATTTCCTTTCTATAATACGATATGGGTCTTGCACGATATCAATACAAAAGCCTCCAAAGAAGAGCTACAATATGTTACTCCGTTACTGGAACGGTATATTTCGAGAAGAGTCACTGCAACCTCCCTTTATTACGACCGTAGATCTCAAATCATTCAAAATATCCTGAAAACTATTTAAAGATGAAAGGAAACTAGAATATGAATTTTTTCTTTAGATCCTTCTTTTGGGGATGCTTTCTATTGGGTTTTGGTGTTTTGGTTTTGCTGGATCCTTTTATTCCCGCTAAAATACCTTATGGAACTATATTCTGGGCTTTTTTGTTAATCACTTTTGGCATTCAACTCCTGATTAAGCCAAAGAATTTTCGTACTTGGTATTTTGGGAAGAATGATCCAAGGGTTAAAACAAATCTTTCTCAGAATAAAAGAGAAGACAATATTCTTTTTGGAAAAAGTACACTGGATTATTCAAATCTTTCAAAAGAGGATAAGAGGCGTGTATTAGATGTTACGGTGGTTTTCGGACAGGGAACCATTCTGATAAATCCTCAGGATCCTATTCAGATTAAAGCAAGTAGCGTATTCGGGAATATTACCTTGCCGGATGGCCGAAGTGTCTCATTTGGGGATAAGGTATATGAAACAGAGAGTTATCAAGCGTCTTCTGAACAAATTCATATGAAAGTTGATGTCGTTTTCGGAGAAGCGGTAATAGAAGAAAAGCTTTCTTAGGGAGAGAGTATTGAGCCGTTTTCTGTAACGGTAATTATGAATCCGGGGTAAGCTGAAATTAAGGTATGGCTGATTTCAGATAGAATTCCGTCTATCTGGCATGCACCACCGGCATGCAGTGATTTGAAGTCAACTGAAATCTGCTTGTCTTTCTTTTCAATACTATTGATCGATGCTCCAAACGGTAAGGAAGAATAATACCCTTTTTCTTTTTCTGAAGCGGAGGGCCCCTGGATTAATAAGTGAAGGATATCAGAAGGATTCGCTAAAATCAGAATTTCTCTGGTTACCGGGAATACAGCGGTACAGTCTTCGGATTGTGGATCCATCTTACTATTGCCAAAATAAAGTTCAATTTTCTTCATCAATTCAAGATTAAACTGTCGTGTGAATGCTTTTCCTTCGCCTGATGGTTGAATCTTGATTTCAATTACCGGTTCTAAACTACGAAGCATCTCTCTATTTAGAGCAACTGAGTGCTCAAACATCTGGTATACATTTGAAGAGTCGCTTTTGATCGGTTGAATAAAGCCTTGGTCAAAACCATTAATGTACAACTTATAGGTTTGATGAGTATCTGTCCGGACATAACCGCGCAATACGATAGGAAAATTTTTGATGGGAGATGAGGAAGTCGGAGAAAGAAGAAGAATATCTGACACATCGGTCAATTGTATTGAGGTAAGTATGATAACCAGATCTTCATTCGTTTTTGAACGATACCCATCATACTTGATATGCATGGAGGGTAACAAACTCTCAAATTCAATCGGTTGCTCTTTATCATCCAGGAAAGTTGTTTTTTTATTACAAATCATTACCAGCTCTTCATTATTAATGTTTTTGACAGTGATAGATTTCGAAGGAAAATCAACAGAAGTGATCAGACCTGTATCTGAGACAAGCTGGATGACTTTTCCTTTGTAACCGTAATAATAATACATGTAAGAAGCAACCAGCAAAGTTAACAAAACCCACAATAAACTACGCCTGTTCATTTTGTTTGCCTCTCTTTTTCATTTTATGACTATCAATATAACCGATTTCCAAATATTTGCATATGTGCCAAGGGGACGGAGTTGTTGGGCAAGTGTGCCCAACAACTCCGTCCCCTTGGGGAAAAAAATGTGGGTAAATAAGTTGATAGGGAGTTAAATCAGTCTATATCTAACCTCAAACAGCAATGAGGAGAAAGATTATGAGACGATTTTTCTTATTATCTACAATTTTGTTGATGGGATTCCTTCAAACCATGATGCTTATATTGGTTGACCCTTGTGCTCCATCCGGTGGATCCGGAGGAGAGGGTGGTATGGGCGGAACGACTGGATTGTTCGATAGCGGAATGTTAGGACAGAATGATCAGGGGCTCTTGTTACTAATAGTGTTAATCCTAATACTGTTTGGAATATTCGGTCTTTTCTTTTATCAACGATCACATCAGACAGCAGATCTTGCGCCTCGGTCTTTTACTCCTCCATCACTTTGTGATAGCTTTCCACAAATTTTACGGTATAGAATCCGGTATCCAGCCATATCATTCCCCCGACATACAGAGGAAAAACGGCCTGGACCTGTCGAGTGCATCTAAAACTGATCAGAAGGCTTATCTTTTTAATGCTCAGTTTGAAGACCATGCAGAATAAATATACGCCCGGTTTATCAGTGAACATCCAGGATAGCCAGACTTGCCTTTCTGGGCAGTTGTTTTTCGCCAAACAGGCTTGGTTGAGCGGGATTATATGAGCAACAGCGTTAAGTTCAGCGGTCAACCGGATAAAATTGTCACTTATTAGGAATGCCGGAATAAACTAATTTAATCGGATTCCATAGATAAATCTGTCTCTTCACCGGGTTTCAGCAGGATAACCCGGGTTTGTGACTGGGCTTCCAACTGATTTTTGAAATCACTTGGATTAGCGTTTAAGAAATGCATAGGAATAACGATCCGGGCTTGTAAAACAAAGGTGGCTTTTACCGCTTCACTGATATCCATCGTATAGGTTCCGCCAATGGGCAGGAAAGCGACATCAATCTCCGGAAAATCTTCCATCTCAGAGATGATATCGGTGTCGCCGGCATGATAGAACGAATACTGAGGAGTCTTGATGATATATCCTACCCCAACACCCTTTTGGTGGTTTTTTTGGGTAGACTGTCCCTGAGGGGTATTATAGGAATGAACCACCTGAATCGAGAAAGGATCAATCATGAGTTTATCTCCAGGCTGACAATATCGGAAAGCGCCTTTCAGAATTGGATCGCATACCGGTGGAGCGATCGTTATCGTATCCGATTTGGTAATTTTTTTGACGATGCCCGGTTGAAGATGGTCAGAATGTTCATGAGTGATCAGAATTAGGTCTGCAGGCTCCTCAAAGATCTCTTTGGGCATCCCATACGTTTTATAGGTACCCATATAACCAGGGTCAATATGAATCACTTTGTTGTTGATCTTAATTTTAATCCAAGCATTTGCGGATAAAAGGGTAATCAAAACATCCTCCTCTTTTCCTAAATTCGGATTGCAGTGTTTTATTGTAACACAGGGGTTTGTTTACTCAATATTCAAGTCAACCAATTCCTGCAAACTGGACACCCAATCATCGGACGACAGGTGTTTGGATCCGACAGAGATGGAATGAGCTTTGGCATTAAATGCCATTAAAGAATCTACTTCATGATCGCCAATCATGAGAATTTTATCTGTTGGAATCGCCAGATCCTGACTTAAACGCTCTATCATATCCGGTGCGGGTTTGCCATTTTTTACTTCGTCGGAGGTAATCACATGCTTTATTAACGGTTTCATCTCCCAATTCTGAAGCAAGCGTTTGACAGAGTCCTGGCTATCAGAGGTTGCAATACAAACAGGGATTTTTTTGCTAAAGAAACGGATTGCTTCCATGGCTCCGGGATTTGGCTTATGTAATATAGAAAGGTCAAGATTTTGCAATGCGATTCGGTTTATTTCTTCTGCAATGGATCTGCATTTGGGCCAGGGAAACTGGTAGGTCAGCCAAACAGAGGCAGCCATCAAGGTTATCACCTCTGATGAATAAGTTGTATATAACGGGGTATCTACGCTGTCAATTGATCCACCGAATAATCTGTTGGATTCTTTTTCCGTATCATATCCTAAAGTATTGGCTGCCTTTCTATATTCGGAAAAAATATATTGTAACGTTTCAATACTGCCAATCAAAGTCCCATCTTTGTCGAAAACGATGGCTTCCACATTTAACTCAACACTCTTTCCCCTAATTTTCATACTGTAACCTTTCTTTTACTGTGTCACTTTCCTCTCATTATAATGATTTTTCACTGATATGCTGTTTCAATCCGGAAATTTCAGAAAAAGGTAGATTAATTCAAATATGTCGTTGTATAAAAGGGCAACTTTGAGAAATTTGCTTGGATACTTAAAGGGAGAAAAAGGCTGGATGCCATATTTCGGAAATCAGTTATCCAAAGACCTGACGTCGTTTTGGACAACTTCTCACCTGCTTTATCTGTTGCTTTTTAGTTGAATGGTTTTTATCAAAAAAGGGGTCGATCGGTTTATAGATCGGAAAATGACAAAATCCTTTCCGGTATGGTTCATTGGGTTGATTGTTACATTTCTCTCCAGTTTGTTTGTGGCTACCTGTTACCCTTAAAAACGAATTATAGTCCAGCTAACCTGGATAGTCTTCCCTCAAATTAGGATCCATTAAGTTGGGTAAAAGCCTTTACAAGCTTTATTCCGTATAAAAATCCCAAAACAGCCTGGGATTTGTTCAATAACTGGACAAACAATACAACAAAAGTATGGCTATTCTTTGCTCAACCGTTATATTTTGGGAATATAATTATCCTGTTTCTATTAGTCATGCTATTACATCTTTTATTGCTTCAAAAGGATAAACCGACTGAAGAATTAGCCAAATCCTCCACCGGATCCCCCACCTCCGTCTCCACCACCACCTGAGAAGCCACCACCACCTCCGCTACCGGAGCTATGCGAGGAAGAAGCAGTTCTGGAGAGTGTTTGGGCTGTTTTCCCAAGACTGGATAGGGAGTTCATTAATCCATTCATACCGATGAAATTACCTGTTGTAAACATCATAGGTCGTATAATTGTGCCACTATTTTGATCTGGCAAAGTTGGAGCCATCACTTTCAGGGCTTTTAAGACAACACTGGCAATCCCAAAAGCAGTCGCGTAGACCAGGAATCTTTCCCAAATAATCAGGGATTTTGGACCGTATTCCTTTAGATTGGAAAAATCACTCATAAAGGATTTGAAAGCTTTCCATTTTGAAAACTCTTCTCTACCGGATTGGGTTCTCCTTTTCAGGCTTCCATGCCCGATAATAAACAGAAGTCCCACAGGAAAAAGAATTAAATAGCCATATCGGGGCGCACCAAAGAAATAGGTGGACAGAGATATTCCAAGAACAAAATTACTCATACATAACAAAATCCCGACAATTAGAATGATATTTGAAATGGAATGGCTTTTTTTATCAAAGTACCCTTTATCCGCTAAATCTTGCCTGACTTGGGTCATAAAGCTCTGGAAGGCGTAATAATAAATAGTTTTGCTGGTATTAAATTTTGCTTTCAGACTTTTGATGGTTTCTGTATCGTTTTTATCGAACAGGATTTTCTCCATTAGAATTTTTTCATACTCATTCAGGGTATCTTTTTCGTTAGTCAGTTTCGTCATACGGTAATTCCGGGTGAGGAAATTCCCGGGGATCTCATCATATTGTATCCATTTTCTTCTGATCAAATCGAGGATAGTCGCCTGAAGAAACCTAGGGTTGTAAACCTCAAAGCTGAATAGAAGTCCTGCTATGGCAGGTCTCAGTTCAGAAGGAGGTTCTCGGTAATAGATCGATTCATTGGCCAGAGGAAGTTCAGCGCCATATTTTTTGTAAAGTCTATAGAATAAATAGATCAGAAAAAGCGCCAAAACATACAAAAAGAGTTGAATCCCGTTACCAATTTTCTTCATTCTCTCGGATCTGGTCGTAGCCAATTCTCTTTCTCTGTTGGCTTCATCAGCCCATTTAGTCTCCTCTGACACTGCTTTTTCCAGAATGGTATCCTGATGGGTAGGTTGGAAGGAGAAATAAGTTCTGGGAAGCAGGACTCTTACTTCCACCATCGTTTTATTAGGCACCTGGTTGATGGTTACATTGCTGGAATACGTATCCGTTTTTTTAAATTCACCCCATAATGCACCATGAGCCCAAATGCGATAGTTTTCCATCGGAATGGGAGTTTCCCATTTTATTTTGCTGGTAAATGAATCAATCGTATAATCCCATCCGGTTCCTTGCAATTTATAATAGAATTCACCGTAATCCTGGTACAGAGTGATGACATTTTTAAGGACATAACGGATAGTGAAAGTTTTGGTCGTATTGTTCGCTTGGAAATAATAGTAGTATTTCCAGGTATCTCCTAAATCCTCCCGATAATAAGTACCGGACATTTTACTTCCCACGGAATCATATTGATAAGTAATGGATTCATCAGCGATCGAAAAATCTGTTAAATCACCAGTTTTTGCCTTGGGTAGTTCATAAAATCCATAAGTAAAATCACCATCAAACCGGATCGTTCTGTTTTCTACAATCTCCACGGAGCCGTCCTGCCGGATGGCGGCAACAATATCAACAGAGGGAATAGCGAGAGTCTTGGCTTGAACAGAAGGGGGATACACTTGAAGAAAGATAAAAAAACCTATAAATAGGCTAAACAAGCATTTTATCACTTTCAGATCTTTTTTCCCCATAATGGATTCCTTTCCTTAGAACAAATAGACCACTACCATTCTACAACAACCCATGAAATCCGGAATAATGTTTTAAAAAAAAACGAGACTGGTTATTTGATTATTGAATTTCTTTGAATGTTTTTATGTAGAGGGAGTAGATATACTCTCCAAACGCAACCAGAATAATTTTCTCTGGCTTACTCTGTTCCCGGCAATATTGTACAAGAGCAGGTGAGATCAAATTGACTGCCCTGGCTTGAGGAAATCCATAGACACCGGTCGAGATGGAAGGAAAGGCGATCGAATTCAGTTGTTTTTCCAAAGCAATTGCAAGGGCATTCAGGTAACAGGACAACAACAGCTGATCTTCCTGATAGCTACCACCTTGCCAAACGGGGCCAACGGTATGGATTACATATTTTGCGGGCAAACAACCACCAGTGGTGATGACAGCCTGGCCTGTCTTACACCCGCCGATTTTCTTGCACTCTTCCAATATGGCAGGTCCGCCTGCTTTATGAATCGCGCCATCTACTCCTCCGCCACCGAGTAAGCTTGAGTTGGCTGCATTCACAATGGCGTCCACTATTAATGAGGTAATATCCGTCTGAACCAACCAAATCCGTTCATGCCAAAGGTTTATCAAACTATTGTTTTGTGATTGCATCATAAACAATAGTATAAAACAAGCGAGGGAGTACTCAATATTTTTCGAATGATTTAAACGAAATGAAAAAACCTTTGAAAACCCTCTATTCTTAAAAGTTTGTGTGATATAATTCAGTGGAAGAAAACAGATTCTCAGAAGAACTCAGTCAGGAGAGAAAATAATGAAACATGCATATCATGTTTTCATAGGCATCATATGTATAAGTATTGTCATCAATGTTTTCTCCATGCAAGCAACCCATGCTCTTATTGGTCAGGGAGTGGAAGTATACCCTTACACCGTCAATCAACCCACTGAAATAAAAATCTATTTTGAAATCGCGGAAAAATTAAGGGTGCACGAATGGATTAAGTTCCTCTTCTCACCGGGATTTCAATATACAAAACCTGAACAAATCATACCCAAACCTCCTTGTGAATCATGCCTGGATTTACCGATAGTCCAAGTTTATAGCGATGGATCCATTGAGTTTAAATTCAATTCTCACATTGAATTAGATCCGAGTAAAGAAGGGTACAGAGACATCAATGTAACCTTGCGTCAGGAATATTCAGATCAGCTTATCTCTTCAACCCGGAGAGAACAGCTTTCATCTCGAAGCGGTTGACCAGGCTGGCAATAAAACGGAACAAGAAATTACCATTATTCGGAACAATTAAAGCTAAAATCAGTTATATTAGCAGACAGTTCAATCTTGAGGGGGTTTTATAATGGAATGGTTTGAAAAAAGCAAGCTATTTTTAGCTGGAATCTGGAGTATGACAGAAGATAAGGTTACTGATTTTGCTCAGGACATGGTAAAACAAGGAAAAATAACCGCAGAAGAAGCCAAAAAGTATATCGCTGATTTTACAGAAAAGAGCAAGGACAAAGTAGCCGATTTGCAGGATTTAGCAAATGATAAAATTCAGGATTCCGTTAAAAAGATGGGATTTGTCCAAAAGGATGAGATAACCAAATTAGAAAAGAAAATAAAAATACTGGAGAACAAGCTCAAAAAGCTTGAGAAAGACTCCTAATTATTTTGCTGGATCAGTCCATCTATCAGAGATGGACTGATCAGGCGGTAATGAGCTTGGTACGCTTGGTTGAATTGCTGTGAATGATGAAGTACTGCAGGAGTCGGGGAATACCCGTTTTGCCAGACTGAATCAATTCTGTCTCCCGATAGCAGAAAAGGAGCTTTCATTAAATATTCTTTGCTTTCATCCAATATGGTATGAAACGCATCCACCGATATTGGTTGAAAATCCTTCATTGTTTGAAGAAAAATAGTGAAGAGCATTTCCGGATTCAGTTGTTTGTTTTTAGCTGTACAAAAGTGCACTCGAGCAATTGGATAGGTAAGGGTGATATCATCCATCAGCGTGCTATGCAAAGAATTTGAGGGTATCGTATCATTCCACTCCTTCATAAAATAATCTTTTAAAACCGAAGATTCTTTGTGAAGATGCTGTGGTCCGAAACAAGACTGATACAGTAGCTTATAATAATCTTCCGCGTTCGATACAGGATACAGATAAAAAGACCTTCTTAGTAATTCCTTCAGCGAACTCAAAGCTTATTGAATACTTTTAGCTAAGATACTCAGGTCTTCAAAATTAACAATATCGTCTTGGTTTAAATCTGCTTTTCGATTGTATTCAGGTTCGCCTTTTTTACTTCCAAATGCTTTCATAAAGGGCGGTATATCGTATTCATTTACTTGACCATCATCGTTTACATCACCAAGACGAGTGGTGATTTCGACTGATATAGTCATCGTGACTGTTCCTCCATTAGAAATAAACTCCACACGTCCCTTTTTCTTTCCGAGTGAAATCGAATTCGTATCAATGAAAAGATCCACTGTCTGGTTATTGCCTTCAATTTCAATGTCTGGAACAACAATCCAAGCGTCTTTTGATTTGATTGTAGTTTTTAGGTTCCCAACGCCATTATTCGAAATAGAAACTTCCACTTTTGTGGATAAACCTTGCGGAATTTGACCTAAGTCGATTTTTTCTGGAGTTACTACCAAATGAGGGTCATCATATTGGTAAGAAACATCAAAAGTCATTGTTCTTCCAGATTTACTGATATTCGTGATTGCGACTAAGGGTTTGGATTTTTTTTTATAATCACGGCTATCGGGTCTGCTTTCGGGAGTAAACTTGGTCTGATTATCTTCCAGGGAGTAAGCAGCGTCTTTTTTTATGGAACCGGCGCCCGGATCTTCTACCCAGACTGCAAAATTCTCAAATATCGGTGGTCCATCATTAAACATATGTCTAGGTGGAATAGAACCATCAATATGATAGATAACAATTCCTAAATCAGGAATTCCTTGCCACCAGGTATCGACTCCGGAGTAACCTCGGTTTTCTATGAGGAAATACTCTTTTGTACCTTCTAAATTGATCCGATAAAGCTGAGGGTTATCAGCGTCTGCTTCCCCCAATGCATCGATAGAATAGGATCCCGGAGCAGTAATCAGAGTAGTGTCCTGCCAACCGAGGAAATTCCTGGAAAAACCTGACATTCCGAAATTATTAGAGTAAGTCGTATCTGCCATGATATCCCATGGACCCACAGCATTTTTATAATCACCGTTATAGGAATAAAGATCCCAACCTCCCAAATAGTGATAAAATTCATGGCAAATCACCTGAAGGGGTTGGTGTGTGTTGGATTGGAAAATTTCTGCATTCATGTTGTATCCGCCTACTTTTATCCCGCCGATACTTACAGCTCCGCGTAATGAATAGCTATGTGGCCAGAAAGATCCTCTTCCGGATTTAACAGGGTCTCCCGCCTGGATAAAGATCACAAAATCTAAATAACCGTCGTTATCTGAATCATATTCTTTGAAATTCAGTTTCAATTGATTGATTAAATCTGCAGCATCTTGCGCAGCTTGGACAATGCTATTTTGAGCATCATAATAGCTTTTCTTCTGGGGAAGCTTTAGCCATTTTCCGATACTATAGACTCCCGGTTGAATATCCACCCTGCCTTTGGTCACTTCAGCATAATAATTATGAAGACTTTTGATGCCCTCTTTATCACTGAAAAAGAATTCAAACATTTCTGTCTCGGTACGTTGATGAGGTACGTCTTTAAAATCGAGCAATATCGGAAGAATTTTGATCTGAGTTGCTTTTGCTTTAGTGGAAACAACAGTATCAGGGAATAGATATAAAGAGCTAGACAAAAACAAAATACCGAAAAAAATAATAACTTTTTTGAACATATTACACCTCAGTTTTATTATTCCCAATTATGAATATTGTAAAATAATATATGAGGTATTGTCAAGCCTGTTTTTGACTAAGAATATCTTTGATTTTCATTAACCTGACAGTGTTGGCTCTTTCATTTTCATCGAGCTTTGCTGTGATAAACTTGATCACAGCTGATAACTCAGGAATTAGAATATATTCCAAGGCATTTACACGTCTTTTTGTGGTTTCCACAATTTTGGCTATTTCGTAAATAGAGAACTCTAATTCTGCCAATTTTAATAAATCTGACAAAATCGTATCAAATTCCTCTAAAACCTGGTCAAACGCTGGATTTAAACCTGTATTTGATAAAATAGTCTCCCGTTCAGCAACGCGGTCTATCTCAAAGACAGGAAGAACCAGGTTCATGATGTTCTTCTCTTTCATCTTGATCTGATATTCTGAAGGGAAATCGGTTACAATCTGAGCCATTTCTTCATCAGATACAGTAGAGCGAAGAATTAAAAAACGTTCCAGTATCTTAGGCAGCTTATTTCCGACAATCATTTCCTGCTTTTCAAATTCCTTGGTGAGGTTAATCAGCTCCCTGACGAGAACTTCTAATTTTTCTTTCAGAAGTTTATGACCCCGAACTGCCATGTGAAAACGTTTTTTTGTATCCAGCAACTTCATTCGGGTAGGGCTGACTCTGATTGGCATTTTTAGGCTCCGGGCTTCTTATAGTATTTTTCAATAAATTCTTCACGCACACGTGTCAGTTCATGAACCGGCAAGATCCGCAGCAAATCCCAACCGATATCCATGGTTTCCTCGATGGTTCGGTTTTCATAGGATCCCTGCTTCACATATTTTTCTTCGAATTCATTGGCGAATTTCATATAGAGCTTATCCAGATCGGTTAAAGCAGACTCACCAAGGATAACTGCCAACTCCTGAACTTCTCTGCCTTTTGCATAAGCAGAGAACAGCTGATTCATCAGATTTGCATGGTCTTCTCTGGTTTTACCCGCACCGATTCCTTTGTCTTTTAACCGTGAAAGAGAGGGCAAAACATCCACGCAGGGATAAATTCCTTTTGCATGTAACGGGCGAGAAAGCAGAATCTGCCCTTCTGTAATATAACCAGATAAATCCGGAATAGGATGAGTCTTGTCATCATCAGGCATCGTTAAAATCGGCATCATCGTAATCGAGCCTTTTTTTCCTTTTATTCTACCGCAACGCTCATAGATAGTAGCCAAGTTTGTATACATATATCCCGGGTAGCCCCTGCGACCGGGTATCTCTTTACGGGCAGCGGAAACTTCTCGAAGCGCTTCGCAATAGTTTGTCATATCGGTTAGAATGACTAACACCTGTATATCTAATTCAAAAGCAAGGTATTCAGCAGTTGTCAGGGCAAAACGGGGGGTACTGATTCTTTCAATAACAGGGTCTGAAGCAAGGTTGATGAATAATACGGATCGTTCTAAAGCACCACTCTCGCGTAGAGATTCGATGAAAGTGTTGGATTCTTCAAATGTTACACCAATTGCTCCGAACACAACCGCAAACTTTTCCTCTTTACCTAAAACTTTGGCTTGTCTGGCAATTTGTAAAGCGATTTCGTTGTGCGGTAAACCTGCACCGGAGAAAATGGGGAGTTTCTGTCCCCTGACCAAGGTGTTCAAGCCGTCTATCGAGGAAATACCGGTTTGGATAAACTCTGATGGATAATCCCGGGAATAAGGATTGATTGGGTTGCCGATGATAGAGACACTTTTCTCGGAAATGATGGGACCGCCTTGATCAATTGGTTTTCCAAACCCATTAAAAATTCTACCGATAATGTCCGGGGAAAGGTTGATCTCAATGGGTTTTCCTTTGAACCGAATTCTGGTAGAAGCGATATTCAGGTCACTGGTTCCTTCAAACAATTGAACCAGGGCATGGTTCTTATGTGCTTCCAGAACCTCACCTTTGCGTATGGTGCCGTCTGGCAGGTATACTTCAACCAGCTCTCCAAAACTGCATTCTTCGACACCCTCAATAATAATAATAGGACCGGCAACGTCTGTAAGAGATTTATATTCTTTTATCATCAGGCACTTACCTCACTCATCTGGGAAATATTTCGAATGGCTTCCCTGATCTCATCTGAAAGATCACATTGATCTAATTCAGTTTCCGGTATATATTTTACGCGACCGATTTTCTCCCTGACCGGTAATTTCATTAAAAATTCAGTCAGGATATTTTTTTGTTTTAAAGCTTCGAAACCTTCCTGGTAATAGGTAATGATATTTCGAAGCATAAAGAATTGTTTCTTGGCACTGGTAAAAGTATCGATGTCATCAAAAGCATTTTGATGCAAAAAATCTTCTTTGATGGATTTGGAAATCTCCATAATCAGTTTTTCTGCTTCAGAGAGAGCATCTGTTCCAACCAAACGAACGATTTCCTGTAATTCATTCTCTTTTTGTAGCAAGCTCATGGCGGTTTCGCGAATCGTTGGCCAGGCTGGATCCACATTCTTTGCGTAATAGGCATCGGAAATTTTCTGGTACAGGGTATAGCTGTTTAACCAATGTATAGCGGGGAAGTGTCTTGCGTATGCGAGTTTATCTTCTAATGACCAGAATACTTTTACTACGCGGAGAGTGGATTGTACGACCGGTTCGGATAAATCACCTCCCGGAGGAGATACGGCGCCGATTACACTGAGTGAGCCAATATCGTTATCCAATGTTTTTATTTTTCCGGATCTTTCATAGAAAGAAGCGATACGGGAAGATAAATAGGCAGGATACCCTTCTTCACCGGGCATCTCTTCCAATCTTCCGGAAATCTCACGCATAGCTTCTGCCCATCGTGAGGTAGAATCAGCCATTAAGGCGACCCGGTACCCCATATCGCGAAAGTATTCAGCGATAGTAATACCGGAGAAAACCGAAGCCTCTCTGGCGGCTACAGGCATATTGGATGTATTGGCAATTAAAACCGTCTTTTCCATCAGAGAACGGCCAGTTTTTGGATCTTTTAAATGAGGAAACTCCATTAACACGTCTGTCATTTCATTTCCACGTTCCCCACAACCTACATACACAATAATATCTGCTGTCGCCCATTTGGCGAGTTGGTGCTGGATAACTGTCTTTCCGCTGCCGAATGGTCCGGGTACGCAAGCAGTACCGCCGTTGGCGACAGGGAAAAACATATCGATAACGCGTTGACCGGTAATAAGCGGTTCATCTGGAACCAATTTATTTAAGTAGGGTCTGCTTTTTCTGACCGGCCATGTTTGAGAGAGAAATAAATCTCTCACTTTGTCGTCTTGTTTAACTTGCGCAATCGATTGGCGAATCGTAAACGATCCTGCTTGTATCGACTGAAGTGTACCTTCGCAATCATAAGGAGCGAGGATAAAATGCTTGACCGATTCTGTTTCCTGAACAAATCCGATCTTTTTTCCCGGAGTGACCGTGTCACCCGGTTTCAATAAGGGAGTAAATTGCCAGGATTTATCGATTGGGAGTGGATTAGCATCGACTCCTTTTGGAATAAAGTCACCGTATTGTTTATAAATAAAATCCAAAGGTCTTTGGATACCGTCATATATAGAACCAATCAAGCCAGGTCCTAATTCTACAGATAACTGTTCTTTTTGCAGAAATACCTCTTCACCGGGATGCAAGCCTTGAGTTTCTTCGTAGCATTGAATATAGACAAGTTGTTTATGTAATTCAATTATCTCTCCAAACAACTTATCTCTTCCAATACGGACGACTTCATACATCTTGGCTTCAGGTAGGGCTTCGGCAATTACCAAAGGACCGGAAATACTGACTATTTTTCCATTTGTCATATTGATTTTTCTCCTTCGATCGATAATAAATCGATCCCAACGGCTTTTCGAATCATATTGCTGAGTGATCGAACAGCATTTTCCCTGGATCCTGAATTGGTCGGGATTGATAAAATAATCGGTTTTTTTTCTTTGATTAGCAATTCATTCTCAAGGTCAATATGGAGAACGAATGTTTCTGTAATAATTAACATTTTATACCGGCCCGATTCAATTTCATCATGCAAAACTTTATTAAACTCTTCAGTTGTTTTTACCGGTATGGTGGCAAAAGAAAAGGCTTCAAATATTCTGATAATATCACGTTCACCAATTATACATCCGGTAATCTTAAAGGACATTGTTTAGTTTCTCCTTTAGCAATTCTGTTGGAAGCTTGTATTTTGCATAAATATAAATCCTTTTGATTAGTTCAATCTCGCGAACGAAACGTAACAAATAAGAGATAATATAGTCCATCCCATAAGCTTGTGCCTGAAAATCATCGGAAAAAGTTCGAAGGATATGCCACCAATAAATATCAAACCGGTTTAAAAAATCAAAATCGATCTTCTTGAGAGGTCTTTCTTGGATAATGAATGATATCCAGTCAGTGTCTGTAATCGTAATATCAACATCCGAGAACTCTGACTGAATCAACTGCTGAATAGCTTTTTCGGAAAGATTACCACCGGAATAATACGGAGGAATACTGAGAGGATTTAATTTAGTCCGGAATTGTTCCAGAAAGTTAAAACGGTCTGCCGTATACTTTGCGATGGATCGAGTCATTTCAGAACCGGTAAGGGAAATAGCCATAAATTCTTCGAATCGGGTCATAAAGAGTTTACAACCAAGCTCTACCGTTTCTCCTTCATCCTGCAGAAATAACACACCGTGCAGAGAATGTATATATTTGCTTAGATACGTTTCAGGGAGTAAAGCCCGGATTGTTTTTAATTCTCCAAAGTACACGCCCCAAAGAGTATTTTCAAACGCTTTTGGGTCATTCATGACCTCTTTGACAGGATATCTGTTGGAGGAGAGCATCTTTTCCAATTCAACCAGATCAAATAGCTGGAACTGCCTTTGAATCGCTTCTGGTGAATAAAAAAGACCTTCCCGGGCTTTTAAATACCCTGACAGATATGAATAGTCTTCTTCAGGTACTTGATGCCTTATATTCATTTTAGAATTGCAACAGCTTGGTGATATCAGAATGATTTTTTTCAAGGAAATTGTCTATAAATTCTTGTAAGGAATAAATATATCTGGTGGTGCCGTTTAAAACAGCAATACCGGGTTCTAATTGAGCATCGACTCCCGTAAACTTAAAAATACTTTGATTTTCCTGGTTGAATTGTTGTATCAGCTCATTGGTAATAATGCCTGAAAGCTCTTTGCTCACTTTCAACTCACCATTTTTAGAGGTAAGCTGAGAGATTGTTTTCTTTAAAAGAAGATTTGGCTTTAGCCGGATCATTTCTAAAAAGTTCTTATGCAAAGAGATAGCAAGCTGGTCCATCAGCGATTGTCTTTTTTGGAGAAGCTTTTTCTTAAAGTCTGATTCCATCGTAAAAAACAGGAAACTTTTTTTAGATTCAAACTCAGCGGTTAATTTCTGTTTTTGTTCCTGATGCAAATTCGCAAGGCGTGCTTTTTCCTTGGCAATATATTGCAAAGCTTCATGTTCAGAAGAATCTATCAAAGAAGCCGCTTGTGATTTCGCCTCATTAGTAACAAGTTGCTCAAGGGATGACTGGTCCATTTTTATAAAGTACTTCCGGAGATAAATATCAACAGAACAAAGCCAGCTACAAAAGCAAGTAGTGCATAAGTTTCAACTAAGGCGGGTATTAGGATAGCGCCGCCTGCTTTATCCGGTTGCTTTGCTACGAGGTTGATCGCAGCGGCAGAATTTTTGCCTTGATAAATCGCTGAAAGGTAGAGTACCATGCCAATAAAAATAAAACTAAAAAATAGAACGATTCCTTTGAGAACGCTTAATTCTCCGCCTGTATTAAATTTTAAGATAATCATGCCGGCAAAGGTTAAGACAAACGCATAGACACCTTGAGTACCGGGAAGTGCCATCAATACTAATAACTTACCGAACAGGTCCGGTTTTTCGGATAGAGTACCAGCCATCTGATTCCCGCTGATATATAGGCCTTTGGCTGATCCTAGACCGCCCAGCATTAAGCAGCAGAAAAGTCCGATAACCATCCAACTCATACCATTGGCAAAGAAAAATTCGTTCAGCAATCCTACAAATGTCATTGTTTTGCCTCCTCGTTAACTAAAACATGTTTATATTGATTTGAATAAGGTTTATAGTCAGTTCCACCATCCTGGAAAAACCGACCAAAAAATTCATAAAAAATAAGCCTGACAGGATGGATGAAAGCTCCCAGAATACTTAAGAGGAAATTCAACATATTCGTGAGCACCAGCAGAATAATAACCAGAACAGGTCCCAACAAAGGTATGTCTTTTATTAAAAAAGAAATCAAGTTAAAGGACATTGCCATGGAAGAGGTGGCCACAGCTAAAGCTAATAGTCGAAGGTAAGAAAGTACGTCTGATAAGATGGAAGCAATCCCGTAAGAGCTGATGATGCCATATAAATTTAAAAATCCTTTTGCTATTTTCGCGACAGGATTTCGACTCTTTAAAGTACCTCCGATAAACAAAAGCACCATTGTGACTATGATGGCATACTGCGCTATTCGGATTAATACAGCCGGGTAATACCCCGGAGCCAAAAACTCACCGGCAAACAAAAAGGCTGATGGAATAAATATTAGCCAAGTTAATTGGTCAAAAAAAGCATCTCGGTAATGATGGTCTTTAATGTTCTGAAGCATGGCGCAGAATACGCCCAGCATTTGAACAAACGTACCTAAATAGAGTATAGCAATCAGAAGGGTCATGACTTGTTCCATCGAATTGATCATCTTGACACTGTTACTGAGTTTTACGAGAAAATGGTTAGCGGGTAAGTAGACAGTAGAGATTAGATCTCCTGCCCATGAGTTCGTCAGAGCACCGAATATCATAGCAGATATACCTGAATAGAAAAATAACTTGAAGAATAAGACTACTCCAATATCTTGTTTAAATTTTTTCATACCAAAAGCGCAGAAGAGAACCAGTAACAATCCATATATAACGTCTCCAAACGCTAATCCGAATAAAATTAAATAAACAATAGCCACAACTGGGGTAGGGTCGATCATCCCGCTTCTGGGCAGAGCAAACATACGGATGATAAACTCGAAAGGCTTGAAAAAAGCATTGTTTTTAAAATTGACAGGCGGGTCTTCCGCTTTTGCTTTTTGAATATATACATCGGGATAATCTGTATGTAGGTGTTCTTCAAAGAGAGATTGTTTGGATTGGGGTAAAAATCCATCAATCATGACCACATATTGCGATTCTGCAAATGAACCTGAATCGTTAATTTTGTTCAACCGGGAATCCAAGATATCCTTTTTTAGGGTAAGGAGATCTTTTTTGTTTGAAAGTTCTTGCAGGGAGTTCTGAATTTGTGTTAGCTTCTCTTCTGCCTGAGACTTAGTATGTCGTAAAGAGGTCAGGACTTGACAGGAAATGCCTTCGAACTGCTTCCAGTCTAATTCTTGTACACTGAGACGTTTCATGTGTTCCAGTATAGCTTCCTGATGTTCTGATTTGGAAACCAGTATCATGATATGGTCGTCACCGACAGGAAATGATTCAATCATTACGTTATGATGGATATATGGAATCGTGCTGAAGTCCGCAAATTGTTTATTATTTACTTTTGTGATGAATATACAAAGTGTTTTCAGAGACAGCAACGATTCAAACGGGATAGTAAGGTGTTCCAGAGGAAGCAGGATTTGAAGTTGTGAATCGATTAACTCGATGCTTTTTGTAAGGGAGTCTTTCTCATCGATCAAACGGTTGATTTCTTCATAAAAATCAGGTATTGAAAAGGTTTCGTCGATACTCTGTATCTGTTTGTTTGAAAATTGCGGCTTATACGGAATAAAGTTCTCGAGAAAAGGAGTGGCTTTTGGAAATAGTTTTTCAAAGGTTTGGGTAATATTTTTCACTTGACTGATTTCTAAATGTACTTGTAGTTCTTCCTGTTTTGATGAATAATACGGTTTTGCAATGGAGGAAATGTTCTGAAGGTGCATCACACCTTCCCGGTGAAGGAAATCCCGGAAAGAATCGGCTTTTATTTTGGGAACAACAACCTGTACATGGAAAAACTTTTCTAATGCCATGGATTAATGAGTTACTGCTCTATATCTTTTTTAAACCATTCAGCAATGGTAGGTAGAGAAACAGCAAACTGTTGATTTATCCTTTCTGCTTGCATTTCTATCTCTTTTTGATAGTAAGCTGCTTTTTCAGCTTGTTCTTTGTTTAACGCCTCTTCCAGCTGTTTTTCAAAAGCTAACAGCTCTTTTTGGTATATTTGTGATGTTTCCTGTACCGTTTTTTCTGCATTTTGTCTTATTTCTAAGGCTTTTTGATTAGCTTCTTCCAACGTTTGATTTGAAAATTTTTCTAACTCCAGGACCTTAGTAAACAAATCATTTATCTCCATCTTAGTTTCCTTTATAACAAAACTTTAGTATTTTACAATTTTAACTTCGTTGTCAGGACTGACACCTTGCACTACTGAGCCTTTAGCACGCAACTCAGTCACCAAATCGACTACTTCCTGCGTGATGATCTCGCCCGGAACCACATAGGCGATGCCGGGAGGATAGGGAGCGATGACTTCATAAGCAATTTCACCATCGGCATGTTCAAACTCCTGCGTAATCGGTTTCATCGAGAATACTTCCCAAGGATCTAAAATAGAGTTGGGAATCCTGGGTAATTTAGTGATATTTTTATCTACCACCTCTCTTGGGTTTTTATCCAAATACTGTAACGCTTCGAATAAATGGTCTATATCTTGGTCTGTATTGCCAGCGGTAATGAAGCACAGAATATTATTCAGGTCGGCTAATTCTATCTCAATATTAAACTTATCATTCAGGATGGGTTCTACTTCATATCCAGTATATCCAGCATTTTTAACACAGATCGTCAGTTTAGTAGGATCAAATGAGCAGATTGTTTTATCATCAATCACCTCTTCCCTGAATGAATAGAGATGTTGAAGTGTTTTGATTCTGTTTCTGGCTTTGTCCGCCGTTTCTATCGCTCTATCGAGAATTTCTTCTCCATTTAATGCAAATAGTCTTCTCGCACAATCCATTGAAACCATGAACAGGTAATTCGGAGAAGAGCTTTGTAAATAGGACAACAATGTCTGTACACGCCTTGGATCGATGAGAGTGCCATTTAAATGAAGAATAGAAGTTTGAGTTAGGCTGGGCATTGTTTTATGAAGACTCTGCACAACCATGTCAGCACGTAAATCTACAGCTGATACCGGTAAGTCAGGGTGGAAATGCAGATGAACTCCATGGGCTTCATCAACTAATACGGTTAAATTGTTAGCTCTGGCAATTTTAATGAGTTCTTCGGTATTTTCTGACATCCCAAAATAGTTAGGGCAGGTAAGAAGAACCGCTTTCGCGGTCGGATTTGCCCGGATCGTATCACGCAAATCAGCTGGAGTAATACCGGTCATCATATTTAATTCCGGGTGAAATCGGGTTTGAATAAAAACCGGTTCCATTTGACCGAGAACCAAACCCGCGATAGCAGACCGATGAGTATTACGCTGAAGAATGATTTTTTCATGAGGATTGACTGCTGCCATCATCATGGCAATAACGCCGATTGTACTACCATTCACCAGAAAAAAAGACTGATCGGCGCCAAACGCGTCTGCTGCAATTTCCTGGGCTTCCTTGATGACCCCCTCGGGTTTGTGCAGGTAATCTAAACCTTGCACTTCAGTCAGATCTCCCAGGTACATATTCTCTCCAAAGAAATCGATTAATTCTTGAGGGACAATTCTTCCTCTGGCATGACCAGGCATGTGAAACGCCGTTCTTCCTTTTTTAATATACTCCATGACAGCATCATAATAGGGAGCCCTTGTTTGATCTAACCGTTTGCCCATATTGGCTACCTTCCTTTATCCGTACTTTTTTTCATTAATCTTGTTTCCAACCTGCTTTTTACTAAAACAGGATTGGCTCTTCCCAGCGAGATTTCCAATACTTCCCCAACAAACATGTCAATTATATTATTTTTTCCGGATTGATATACCCTTATTTCCTTGGGGTATTTTGCAAGCGCCATATCTATCCATTTATCCAAAACATCAGGATTGTTTTCTTGGGTTAAATGTAAAGAATGAATAATTTGTTCAGGCTCTAGCCCTTCCTTCATCATGATTTCCAAAATTTGTTTACCATGATTAGCAGATACTGATCCAGAATCTAATATACGTAATAATGAAGCAAAGTGAATTGGTTTCATTTTTTGTGTTAGCAAAGTCAAATTATATTTGTTAAGGTTTTTAAAAAAATCTGTTAACAACCAATTGACAATTTTTTTTGGATCAGGATAAAGAGCGTTGGTTTGTTCAAAAAATGAGCATAAAGTTCTGGAAGCACTGATACTGTTGGCTTTTATAATCGATAATCCATACTTCTCCATTAATCTTTTCCTGGCTTGAGCCGGGAGTTCAGGTAATTGATTTCTGATTGATTCTATTTCTTCTGGACTGATATGGATTGCTAGCAAATCCGGTTCTGGAAAATAGCGGTAATCATAAGCACTAGCTTTCTTACGCAATAAGAATGTTTCTTCGGTTTTATCATCAAAGCCTCTGGTTTCAGAGATTGGTTTTTGATGTTGGTTCAAGAATTCTTCCTGTCTGGCCAGTTCGAATAAAATAGATTTATAGACTGAACGGAATGAATTCAGGTTTTTCACCTCGATTCGATAATGAGGATGCTTGCCTGTCGAACTCAATGATATATTCACATCGCATCGTAGGGCGCCTTCTTCCATCTTTCCGGAAGAAACACCAAGATATTCTACGATCTTTTTCAAGTTGGTTAGAAATCTTACAGCTTCATCTGGAGATTCTATGTCAGGCTTCGTGACGACTTCAAGCAAAGGAATGCCTGACCGGTTGAAATCAACTTCTAAATTCACAAAATTGCCTTCATGGGTTAATTTTGCAGTGTCTTCTTCCAGATGAATTTGCTCAATCCGGATTTTTTTGTGTTGGATTCTTAGAAAACCGTTTTTTACTAAAGGGGCTGAATGTTGGGTTATCTGATATCCTTTGGGCAAATCAGGATAAAAGTAATTTTTTCTCTCAAAATAAGAATGTTGCTGTATATTACCTTTTAAAGCCAAACCCAATTCAATGCCCATTCTAACAGCTTCCTGGTTCATATGAGGAAGAGCACCCGGATACCCGAGACATATCGGGCATGTATTGGTATTGATGGTATCCCCGAACGCAACAGGGCATTGACAGAATAATTTGTTTTTTGTATTCAGCTGAATATGAATCTCAAGTCCTATGACTAATTTACGCATGCCAACTCGTTTCCATCCATTGAGATAACCGGTAAAGAGTCTTTTCGGATAGAGGATTGCCGATAAACTGCATACCAACAGGAAGCCCGTTTTCATTCAAGCCAACAGGTATACTCAAGGCGGGTAAACCAGCTAATGCGGAAGGAATAGTACATATATCGGAATAATACATTTTTCTTGGATCCATGCGCGTACCAAATGGGAATGCAGCCGTGATAGTGGTAGGGGTAAAAATGGCATCGGCTTGCTGAAAAACAAATTCAAATTCTCGCTTGATATGTTCTTTGGCGTAAAAAGCATGTTGATAATACCCTTCTTTAAAACGGGAAGATAATGTGAAAGCTCCGAGAAGAATACGTCTCTTTACTTCTTCTCCAAGTTTGCTGGTACGAAGTTCAATGACAGTTTTTTCATAGGATTCTTCAAAAGGAGGATAAAAAGCAGAATCACCACCCATTCTCGAGAGATTCGAAGAGGCTTCTGAGTCTGCAATAATATGATAAGCAGAGAGAGCATATTGAAAAGAAGGTATATGACAAGTGATAATACGAAAGTGTTTTGCTAGCCATTGTTTACATTTTTGATACAAATCAAAGACTTCCTTATCCATTTCAAGGTGTTCAATTTCATCCAGTACGGCAATAGTAGTAGGTTTTTTTTCTGTCAGATCCTTCCATTGAACCGGGAGCGAGGTGTCATCTGATTCATCGTATCCGGCAATCACGGAAAGAAGCTGGAAAGCGTCTTCCACGGTTCTGGCAATCGGTCCGATCTGGTCAAGGGAAGAGGAGAAACCGATTAATCCGTGGCGGGACACTAATCCATAGGTGGGACGGATACCAACAACTCCACAAAAAGAAGCTGGTTGTCGAATAGAGCCCCCTGTATCAGACCCAAGTGCACATAATGACATATCAGCTGCAACGGCAGCAGTAGAACCGCCTGATGATCCGCCTGGCACATAATCTAAATGGTAAGGATTTCTGGTTGGGAAAAAAGCGGAGTTTTCGGTTGAAGATCCCATAGCAAATTCATCCATATTGGTTTTGCCAGAGATTAAACCTCCGGCTTGTTTTATTCGCTTGATAACCGTAGCATCTTCTGGAGGAATAAAAGTTTCTAGCATTTTAGAAGCAGAAGTGCAAGGCATATTTTCGACCCAAATATTGTCTTTAATGGCAATAGGAATCCCGAACAAAGGGGGAAGCATTTTCGGTACAGAAGGGAAATAAGGCTGTTTTAATTCTTGAATATAGAGAAAAGCTCTTATAGATTCATTTTTTTCACGGATTCTCCGGGTATATGCCTGTAAATGAGTAAAAAGCGAATCAGGATTAGAAAGATAGGATTGATGAAGACTGTGAATAGTAATTTTTGAACTCAACATGGATCTGAATCTTCAGACAGACTCTCAACTTCCTTGATCTTGGAAAAATCATGGACCAATTGATTCAGGCTTTTTAATATGGCAGCTCTTTCAAAAGACTCCAATTCTAAATAAGCCAATGCACACAATTTATCCAATAACGCTTCGTTGATGTTCATCAGGATTGTTGCAAAATAGTCAGCGTATCTCTGGCGATCATGATCTCTTCGTTCGTGAAGATGACCATTATTTTGACAGGGGAAGTATCGGTGGATATTATTCTGGATTTTTTCATGTCTGTCAAATTCTTTTGATGATCAAGTTGAATTCCAAAGTATTCCATGTGACTCATGGACGATTCACGGATTTCTTCGGTATTTTCACCGACTCCTCCGGTGAAGACAATAGCATCCACTCCATTCATGGCTGCAATATAGGAACCGATAAATTTTTTCAGTTGATAAGAACACATCTCTAATGAAAGGGAAGCTAATTCATTCCCTTCTTTTGCAGCTTTGGTGATATCCCGTAAATCATTGGAAATATTGGATACCCCTAAAAATCCGGATTGTTTATTCAGTAAATTGTCTACTTGATCCATCGTCAGGTGTTTTTCTCTCATGAGAAAAAGCACAATTGCAGGATCAATTGTCCCGGATCTTGTACCCATCATGATTCCTTCCAATGGGGTGAAACCCATGGTAGTATCTATTGATTTTCCTTGATTGATAGCAGCAATCGAACTCCCGTTACCCAGATGGCAGGCGATGATCTTCAATGTTTCAATCGCTTTCCCCAGCATTTTAGAACATTCCAGAGCAACGAATCGATGAGATGTACCGTGAAAACCGTATCGACGAACACGATCTTGCTTGTATAAGTCACTTGGCAGGGCATACATAAAGGCATAATTTGGTATAGTCTGGTGATATGCGGTGTCGAAAACTGCGATTTGTGGAGTTTCTTTCATAATGTCCTGACAGGCCAGTACTCCTGTTAAATTCGGGGGATTGTGTAATGGAGCCAACGGAATGCATCTTTTTACTTCGTCAATGACTTCCTGAGTAATCTTGACAGAGGAGGAAAATTTTTCTCCGCCGTGTACTATGCGATGACCGCAAGCTGTGATTTCGCTGACATTTTTTATTACGCCGTCTACGGGATCCGTCAAATATTGAAGGATTATTTTGATTCCGTCAGCATGGTTGTGAATTGGTAAAGTTTCTTTTTTATCAGCACCAGCCAAGTTTTTATAACGAAAACCGGCTACTTCAGACCCGATTCTCTCTGCAAGGCCGGAAGCCAGCTCTGTCTCGTTGTCCATCTCGTAAAGCTTATACTTAATCGAAGAACTGCCACAATTCAAAACCAATATTTTCATCCAGACTCCCTTAACTTAAAAAATGGTAGTGTAATATAGTATTCTAAAAGTTTTTAAATGGGTTACAAATGAATTTTTTTTCAATTTTTTAAAAATTGGGAATATTCAAGAGAAGTGAGCACCCAATTTTAGAAGGGTAAAAAAAGTGAAAAAACTGCGGGATACAAAGAAAGTAGAAATTGGTACCGAATGGAATGACGGTGTATTTATCGAGGACTTAGCCGATCTTTATCTTGAATTACAACGAGAAAACCAGGCAATACGGGATTCAAACAGTTTTCTAACTCATGAAATCTCTAATATCCGAAATATTTTTGAGAGGGAAAAGATTTTTCAGAAAGCATGTATCACCGCTGAAGTAGCGAAACACCTGTTTGATGTATCCGACCATATGCTCAGAATCAAAGCTGCAGCAGAAAAAACAGAAAATTTAGTGACTGTGCTTGAGGGGATGGAGTTAATCAGCAAAGAATTTGAAAAAATGTTTCAATCACTGGATGTAGAAAAAATGAGTCCTATCGGCAAAAGATTTGATCCAAACTTACACGAACTTGGCGGCATTGTCAGCATGGAAGGGATTGACGACGATATGGTGATACAGGTCATTCAGGATGGATACCTTTGCCAGCAAAAAGTGATCCGCCCGGCGATTGTTCTTGTGAACAAGAAAAAAAAGGAAGAATAAGCAATTTGGGAATATTAAAGCTATGAAAGAAAAATTAATCATGCAAGGAGGCATTAAATGTCAAAAATAATTGGAATTGATCTTGGTACATCCAATTCCGCAGCTGCAGTAATGGTGGGAGGGAAGCCAGTCATTATACCTGCTGCCGAAGGTACCAGCGTGGGAGGAAAGACAACCCCTTCTTACGTGAGTTTTACAAAAGATGGACAAATGTTAGTTGGTGAACCGGCTAGAAGACAATCTGCTCTGAATCCGGAAGGTACTATCACCGCTATCAAGAGAAAAATGGGTTCAAGAGAGAATGTGACTATATTTGATAAAACTTATACACCACAGCAGATCTCGGCTTTTATTCTTCAAAAGATGAAAAAAGACGCGGAGGCTTATCTCGGTGAGCCTGTTTCACAA
Source organism: bacterium (assembly GCA_021372585.1). Lineage (GTDB taxonomy): Bacteria > Caldisericota > Caldisericia > UBA6126 > UBA6126 > UBA6126. Next base: position 29,896 of record JAJFUD010000059.1, on the reverse strand, counting down.
GCAGTCATTACTGTGCCAGCTTATTTTAACGATGACCAGAGGCAAGCTACAAAAGATGCAGGATCGATTGCGGGTCTTGATGTGGTTCGATTGGTCAATGAGCCGACCGCAGCCGCTTTTGCTTATGGGCTTGACAAGACTGAAGCTAACCTGAAGATTATGGTAGTAGATTTCGGCGGAGGAACGCTGGATGTCACCATCATGTCTTTTGGTGGTGGCGTATTCGAGGTTGTATCCACTTCCGGAGACACAAAACTTGGTGGAACGGATATGGATAAAGTAATCTATGATTATATCTGCGATGAATTCTTGAAAGACAAATCTGTAGACCTGCGGAAAGATCCCAATGTGTATCGCCGATTGTTTGAAGCTGTTGAAAAGGCGAAAATTGAGCTCTCTACTGTTTTAGAAACTGATATAAATTTACCATTCATCACAATTGACAGCCAAAACACGCCATTACATTTAAACATGAAGATCACCCGCGCAAAACTGGAAGCATTGGTCAAGCCGATTATCGACAGAATTCAGCATCCGCTTGAACAAGCGCTGCGAGATGCAAACTCAACCCCTCTGGATATCAACAAGATTCTCCTGGTTGGCGGACCCACCCGCATGCCGATCGTTCAAAAAGCAATCGAATCTTTCATGAATAAAACTCCGGAACGCGGAGTGGACCCAATGGAATGCGTTGCTATGGGCGCTGCCATTCAAGGCGGAATCATCTCCGGAGATGTGAAAAATGTAGTACTGGTGGATGTTACTCCATTAAGCCTTGGAATCGAGACCTTAGGAGGAGTTTTCACCAAGATGATTGAACGCAATACCGCCATACCCAATTCCAAATCACAGATTTTTAGCACTGCCTCAGACAACCAGACCAGTGTTGAAATCCATGTGCTTCAGGGAGAGCGGTCGATGGCCAGTGATAATATCTCACTAGGTAAATTCATGCTGGATGGTATACCGCCAGCTCCAAGAGGTATTCCCCAGATTGAAGTATCTTATGCGATTGATGCCAATGGTATTGTTACGGTTAGCGCCAAAGATAAGGCGACCGGAAAAGAACAACATATTACTATCTCTAATGCGAACAAACTCAGCAAAGATGATATTGAATCCATGAAAAAGCAAGCAGAGGATTTTCTGGACCAGGATAAGAAACGTATGGAAGAAGTCGAGACAAAGAACCGGGCAGATACACTTTTATATACTGCCAAAAAAACGATTGCTGATTTTAAAGGCAAAGTCGATGCACCTTTGATTGAAGATGCCGAAAAGAGTATCCAGGATTTAGAAGAGGCTCTGAAGAATAATAAAAATGATGAATTGCAAGCAAAAATGGAGGATGTTTCCCAAAAAATATCCAAAATCGGAGAACAAGCTTATAAGCAGCAACCTCAACAGGAAACTCCTACAGGAGAGCCTGAACAACCTAATCAAAACGGAAACGATGAACCAGCCGTTGATGGAAATGCAAAAGAGGTATAATGGTTAATACTCAACACTAAAAGTTAGGTGAAAAATTGGCTGCAAAAGATTATTATGAAGTTTTAGGTGTCAATAAGGGTTCTTCTCAGGAAGAAATACAAGGCGCTTATAGGCGCCTTGTAATGCAATTTCATCCGGATGTGAATAAAGAGGCGAACGCTACTCAAAAAATGTCTGAGATCAATGAAGCCTACAACACTTTATCTGATCCGGAAAAAAGAAAAAAATATGATATGTACGGGGAAGCCGGATTAAATATGGATCAAACCGCTGATTACGGTGGATTCTCCGGTAATGCTGGCGATTTCTTCCGGGGCGGATCATCAGGCTCTATTTTCGATGATATACTGAATAATTTTTTTAGTGGTGGTAGTTCACAATCAGATACATTTTATCGTCAAAATAGTCGACAGGATTATGCTGCCAGGGGTACTGATATCTCTTTTGAAACTCAATTGACTCTCGAAGAAGCTATCACCGGTAAAAAAATTAAGATAGAGCTTGATCGATACGAAACTTGCACTTCCTGTGGAGGTTCCGGTGCAAAAAGAGGATCCGCTTCAGAAACTTGTCCGAAATGTAAGGGTTCCGGCCAGGTAACGGTGATTCAAAGCAACGGCTTTATGCAGTTTAGAACGGTTGCTGTCTGTCCGGATTGCAAAGGAAAAGGGAAACTGATTAAAGAACCTTGTCCGTCCTGCAAGGGAACCGGCAGAACCCGCGTAAAAAAGATCCTTGACCTGGATATCCCGCCTGGAATAAATGACGGCACAAAAATACGCTACCGTGGATTTGGCAATGCTGCTGAGAACGGTGGAGCTAACGGAGATCTTTATCTATATATTAAATTGAAAAAACATCCATTGTTTGAAAGAGATGAAAATGATCTCTTTTATAGGGCTGTGATCTCCTATCCGAAAGCTGTGATTGGAACTACTCTTGATATTCCAACCCTATACGGAGTAGAAAAATTAAAAATACCGCCTGGAACAGAATCCGGAAAGACTTTTATACTTAAGAACAAAGGCTTGCCTACCCCGGGTAATATATCCAGAAGAGGGAAACTGACAGTATTGGTGACAATTAATGTTCCTTCCTTTTCTCAACTCGATAAAGAGGGAAAAAAGATATTGGAAGATCTTGATAAAAAACTGACCTGACCATAACCTAACTGTTTTTTCTAATTTTGATATAATTCGTATAATGGACATTAAATTTAGCAACCTAAAAAAATCTTTTCCCTCTCTGACTCATCGCAATTTCAAGATGTTCCTATCAGGCCAATTGATTTCAACACTTGGTTCCTGGATGCAAAATATCGCTCAACCATGGTTAGTACTTACTTTAACGAACTCTCCTTTTTTACTTGGGCTGGTATCTGCATTTCAAACCCTGCCAGTTATGCTCTTCTCCTTCTTAGCAGGTTCTTTCGTAGATCTGTATCCAAAAAAAATGATACTGATTCTGACACAGACAGGTTTAGCGATTACAGCCCTTTTGTTAGGACTGCTTACAAAATATAACCTGATCACCTATCCTCAAATTTTAGTAATTGCCTTAATATTCGGTGTTCTGAATACGATTGATATGCCTGCCAGACAGTCCTATGTCATGGAATTAGTTGGTAAAGAAGATTTAATGAATGCGATCGCACTAAATTCTTCCGTTTTTAATCTATCCAGAATCATAGGACCCGCAATAGCTGGTATCCTTATCAATAAAGTAGGCATAGCGATCTGTTTTATTATCAACGCATTTTCCTATTTACCGTTAATCATTCAGTTAATTAGAATTGATACGCCGGTCCGAATGCCAAAAAGACAATCAAAACCGGAGAGAATCCTGAAAAACATGATGGATGGTCTTCAGTATGTGGTCCATAATGAAAGAATGCGCGTGTTGTTTTCTGTGTTCTTGGTGATGAGCTTGTTCTTAATGAACTTCGGGTTGTTAAATCCTGTTTTAGCCAAAATGGATTTAAAGAGTGATGCTTCGGGGCTTAGCTTCCTGATGACCTCAATGGGAGTGGGTGCTTTGATAGGAGCATTGTTGGTGATTCTGCTTCGTTGGAAAAATCCGACGATGAAACAGATCTTTTGGATAAGTTTTTGTTTTTCGATTACCCAAATTCTGTTAAGTTTTTCCGGACGTATTGCTTTGTCCGCATTCATTATGAGCTTTATCGCCTTTTTTATGGTGTTGTTTTCCACTCTCTGTAACTCTTCTATTCAGATGGAATCAGATGATATTCACCGTGGTCGTGTCATGTCAGTATATTCTTTTGTTTTTGTTGGGATTGCTCCCATTGGTTCGATTTATGCCGGCGCATTGTCCTCCTGGATCGGTGCCAGGGGAACCTATCTGGTTAGTGGTATCATTGGTATCATTTGTACGATTATCATTTCCTGGATTTTTTTTAAGAACCAAAAATCTGTTTCTATTTCAAACCAGTTGCTTACCAAAGAATCCGAATGAAACAGAAAGTGGTAGCTTTTACAGGGGGGGGTACTGCCGGTCACGTCATGCCGAACTTAGCCATTATCGAGGCACTCCAGCAACAATACAATGCAGAATGTCATTACATTGGTTTAAAAGATGGAATTGAACAGAAAATTATTGAATCAAGCACGAAAATCTCTTATCATGTTATTCACAGTGCAAAATTTAACCGTTCTTTGCGTTTTTCAAATCTTTTTGAGTTAAGATGGCTGGTTCAAGGGATTCAGGAAGCCAAAAGGGTTCTTCAAGAAATACAACCTAACGTAATTTTTTCTAAGGGCGGTTATGTTTCATTTCCGGTAGTCATCGCCGGATATCGAAAACATATCCCTATGATAGCCCATGAGTCTGATATGACTCCGGGATTAGCCAATCGATGGAGTGCTAAATTTGTCAATAAAATCCTAACTGCTTTTCCGGAAACCACAACCTCTTACCCAAAAAAAAGCGAGATGGTGGGAACGCCTATTCGATCCTACCTTTTGCAGGGTAATCGAGAGAAAGGTTTCAGTATCACCCATCTGCCAAAAGAGAAGCCGATTGTTCTGGTAATGGGGGGTAGTCAGGGTTCTGTCTTTATTAACCACCACATTCGCTCATTATTACCGATTTTATTAGATCAGTATTCGATACTTCATATCTGCGGAACCGGTCATCTCGATCCTTCATTATTTGAGAAGAGAGGGTATTTCCAGATTGAGTTTGCCATGGAAGCATTAACTCATTTCTATGCGATGTCGGATCTTGTCATCTCTCGCGCTGGAGCGAATTCTATTATGGAATTGGCTGCCCTCCAAAAACCAAGTATATTAATCCCCTTGAGTCGGAAATACAGCCGTGGTGACCAGATTGCCAATGCCACCTCATTTGAAAAAAACGGTCTCAGCTTGAAATTAGAAGAAGATGACATTACCGGCAGTATGATACTTGATACACTTAAGTGGTTATGGAACAACCGGGAGACTTTTCAAAAGAACTTAAAAAATTTCTTTCCTTCTAACACAACCGAGCGAATCTGTGAAATCATCTCGAATTATTGGTGATTCCGCGCTAATTTACTTGACTTTTCCCAATACAAGCCTAGAATTACATGCTTCATCATGGTTATGATGCTGGGGAGGGTATTATGTATGTGGTGATAGTCGGTGCCGGTAAAGTTGGTTTTAATCTTGCTCAGGAATTAATCAATGAAGATTACAAAGTAGCTTTGGTTGAACAAGATAAGGAGAAGTGCGAATCTCTTGCCAGCAACTTAAACGCCCTTGTTATTAATGGTGATGGGGCAGATTTTTTGATTCTGGAATCTGCGGGCGCTCAGAAAGCTGATTATATTGTTTCTGCTTCTGGAAACGATGAGGTTAATTTTGTTGTTGCGATGCTCGCAAAAATTGCTTTCAAGGCGAAAATTGCCATTGCCCGGATCAATGACCCTCGTAATGAGCAGATCTTCAAAAAAATGGGTATTAATTATACTTTTACCAGTACAAACATCGTTGCGAAACTGATGTTCGAAACTATTCGCTATAAAGAAGCCGGGCTAACACATGTTATTCCTGATTTTCTGAACAAAAAGAGTCGTTTAAGCATGTTTCGATTTGTGATTGAGAATAATTACATCTCCATCGGTAAAACGTTAGCTGACCTTAAAATGCCTGTTGGATCCCTGATTATCGCACTAGTCAGGAATGATGATGTTTTGATACCTGGCGGTAAAGACATTATCCAATCCGGAGATGTTCTTTACGTAAATATGAAAAAAGACCTTTATGATAAAGTCAAATTAATACTTACTGATACAAATAATGAGGATAATGTTGAATAAACAGAAAATTCTTTTTTTGAGTCCTTTGAGAGAAGGATGGAAAGAGCAGATTGAGTTGCTTAAGGCAGAATTTACGGATATTGAGTTCGTTACGAAAGAGGATACCGATCATATTCTGTCGCTCCTACCGGAAGCTATGGGGATTATCCCGTTTCGGATTACTTCTGAGCAGGTACTGTCTGCCAAGAACCTGAAAATTATCTTTATTCCCTGGTCCGGGACAGATGCTTTACCATTAGATACGATACGTAAATGCGGTTGTATGCTTGCTAACACGCACGGAAACGCTTCCTCTGTCGCAGAACATGCCGTTACCTTAGCCTTAGCCGCAATGCACAGAATAATACCCTACCATCAGGATTTACAGCAAGGACTCTGGCATGGTTTCGTTAAGGGTTTCTCTGAATCTGATCAATGGATGAGATTGACCGGAAAGCGTTGTACTATTCTGGGAGCTGGCGAGATTGGTTCTTTACTCGCAAAAATCCTTCATGAGGGATTCCAATGTGAAGTAAAAGGCTGGAAGAAGCATCCCGTTTTAGATTCATTGCCCTTTTTTGATTCTATCGAAACAGATCTGCATCAAGCCGTTCTTGATGCTGAAATCGTATTTATCACTCTTCCTCTGACAGAATCAACGAAAGATCTGTTTAACCAGGACAATATAGATTGGTTGACCAATAAATTAATCATCAACACGGGAAGGGCGACAATTTTAAATGAAATTGCTCTTTATAAAGCTTTGCAAGAAAAATTCATTCTTTACGCCGGATTGGATGTTTGGTACGACTATCCTATTGATAAACAAGAACCGAAATATCCCAGTAAACTGCCTTTTCATGTCCTTCCAAATGTAGTGATATCTCCTCATATCGGGGGGTATTCCCGAGAAGGCCAGTATCAGATGCTTCTGGATACGATGGCGAACATCAGGGCTTATTTAAAAACCGGTAAGCCGATCTGGCAAGTGAATTTGGAAAAAGGGTATTAATTACTCGTAAGAACTCAGATAACTTTCTTGATCCGGTGTTAATACATCAATCTCTGTCTGAAAAGATTTTAACTTTTCCCAGGCAACTAGCTGGTCGATTTCATGTGGTACTTCATATAAACCAGGTGATAATGTGTGATGGGCCAGATATTCCGCTGATAATCCCTGAAGAGCAAAAGAGGTATCCATTATTTCAGCGGGATGACCGTTACCGGCAGCTAAATTCACTAGTCTGCCATCCGCCAGTACATGAATATGTTTGCCCGAAGGAAGAGTAAACTCGGTAATATCGGGTTTAACATTCCTGGATTCCACAGCATAGGCCTCCAAGGCTTCCATATCGACTTCAACCCTGAAATGACCAGCATTGGAGAGAATCGCTCCCTCTTTTAACTGTTCAAAGTGTTGGGTAGTAATGATCTGATTACATCCGGTGACGGTAATAAAATAATCACCATATTTCACTGCTTCCTTCATCGGCATCACTCGAAATCCATCCATTTTCGCCTCTATCGCTTTAATCGGATCGATTTCTGTGACAATCACCTCAGCGCCAAGGGCTTTTGCACGCATGGTCACCCCTTTTCCGCACCATCCATAACCGGCCACCACAACAGTTTTTCCGGCGATTGTTAAATTTGTCAGATGCATGATGGAGGTCCAGACCGATTGTCCTGTGCCATAACGATTGTCAAATAGATATTTCATGCGCGCTTCATTGACCATGATGACGGGAATGCGAAGTTTTCCTTCCCGGTGTCTTGATTTCAAACGCATCACACCAGTGGTTGTCTCTTCTGATGCACCACGAATGGAACGTAGTAAGGTTGGATACTCATCATGCAAAAGCTGTATGACATCTCCACCGTCATCAATGATCAGGTTCGGTTCCTGGTTTAGCATCGTTCGTATATAGGAAAAATAGGTCTCATCCGAACAGCCATGTTTCGCGTATACCGAAATGCCGTCTTCCAATAAAGCTTCTACCACATCATCTTGTGTAGAGAGAGGATTGCAACTTGTAAGCAGTACTTTGGCGCCACCGGATTGAAGAACTTGGCATAAACGTCCTGTTTTGGCTTCCACATGAATGCAAACGGCTATGGTAAGGTTGTGAAATGGTTTTTCTTGTTTCCATCTGGCTTCGATCTGAGAAAGCAGAGGCATATGAGACCGTACCCATTCTAATTTCTTTCTACCGGACACAACCCATTCATCCATACTTCACCCCAATCCCTCATACCGATCAAAATAGCTAAATGATTCGAACTCGTTTCTATTATAATGTAAATAAGTCATTGACTGCAGAAAAAAAACTGGTATCACAATACAAGCATTACTATGAAATACGGGAGGGCATCATGAAAAGTGTAATGATAGTTTTGGTCTTATTATTAAGTATCGGATTCACCTCTTGCAGACAGCAGCTGATAACAGAAAAAGAAGAATTAAAAGGAGATACTGCAGTGACTGTCATTGATGCCACCCAAAGCTCTCAAAAAATCACTTGCCAAGTTGGAAAAAAGTTTACCATTAGTCTTGAAGGCAACCCTTCCACCGGTTTCAATTGGGATTTTGAACAAGGTTTCGACAACGAATTGGTGATCTTTCAGGGAACCGAAATAAAAGCTACGAATCAAGACAGTAATGTTGTTGGGGCTCCCTCTACTTTTTTGTGGACGTTTAAAGCCATCAAAACCGGTACTACCGAAGCCATAATGAAATATAAACGGCAATGGGAAAAAGATCCTGTCAACGATAAAACCGTTCTAGTACAGGTAACGATTACGGAATAAGCAAGAAAGCCTTTATTCCACCGGAATTTGATTGTTACGAATGGTGGCAGTTATTAATTCATATAACTTTATTATGTAATACTGTATAACAGAAAAATGTTCCAGTAATTTATTCAGAGGAAATGGAAGCTAATCGTAAACTTGCTTGTTGATTCATCGCTTCTTTTGTTTTCCCATCAAATGTAATTCTATATAACCTTTTACCCTCACTCCAGTTGGAAAAGTATAGCCATTGGTTCATTTGCAAGGGATACCAAACTACCGAATTATCTAGGAGTTTATGATCGGTGCCATCCGTTTTCATGCTATAGAGTTTACAGTTATCGGTTGCATTCATATAAAAAATATGGTTCTGGTGAATCAGATAATTCCAACAGCTGTCCGAGTGAATCCAGTTTGTCTCGTGAGTTTTGATAACATAGGAAAACAGAGAGTTATTGTGATTGTGGTTCGAGTAGTAGAGAATACCGTCATGAATCCGAAAGCTGATGCAATCGTCACTAATAAGCAATTCTATCTTGGAGCCATCCTCAGAAATTCTTTTCAAGTGTAAGCTATCAGTTTTGCTGATATAATAAATCCAGCCTTCATAATAGGTCACCATCCAACTTTCCTCGTTATTTAACCGCTGTGGTTGGTTTCTGGCAAAATCGATGAAATAAAGTTTTCCATTATCCTGTAAATTTGAGAAAAAAATCCCTTTGGCGCTTACATTCAGATATCGGCAGGAAATATCATTTAATTTTCTTGATTCTGAACCATCAAGCAACATTTTAAACATGCAAAACTTTTTATGAAAGCCAGTATAATAAATCCAATCCTTATACAGTTTGAATTCTTGAACAGAATGGGAACTAATAATTTGTTGTCCTTGTTTATCGTCTCGAATTCTGGATAACAAACCCCCTTCATCCCCATTAATGAAATAAATCCAACCGGCTTTGTCAAAAGATTTTCCAGAAAAAGAGAGGTTTTTGTTTTTTATGTCCGGATAACTTGGCGAATCAGTGAACAAATAATTTGTTTTCATGGTTTAACAAGACACCTTATCATCATGATTTAGAAAGTTAGTCGAGTATTTTGTTCTCATCAATACAACACTTTGCTTAAAATAAACCTATTGTGCAAAGGTAATGAAAGAAAAGTGCAACCATGTGTAAATTAGAAAAAATAGAGTGAACATATTTACATTAATCCTGAAGAGCAATATAGATATCAAATTCAGAGCTGTCTGAGTTTTGAACAAAACGTTTGTCATAATACTCAAAATCAAAGTCGGTACGAATCTTTAGGCCTGTTTCAGGAAGCCATTCCTGGTATATTTTCCAGTAAGTTTCTCCTAAGGTGTCCAGCTTCCCATAATGAGTAAAAACTGCATAATTACTGGCTGGAATTACTTTGCTAACCATATTCGAAGGAATTTTCTCCAGAGAGGTGACAGCAACGGAAGCAATGTAGTGAAAACTTCCTTCTCTATCATTAGGTAAGATATAACACACTCCAAAAGCTGCTTCCATAGGAAATACTTTATTCGGGATTGAGGTAGCCATTTGATTGAATTTGTCCCACATTTCACCAATATCGTTGTGTTTGTTCTCTCCGTAATATTCTAATCCGACAATAATAAAAGAATCAAGATGTTTAATTTTTGGTTCCATTCTTGCCCCCTATCGAATATCTACTCATCATTCAACCTGTTTGAGATTATAATTTAAAAGCATTTTTACTGCTTTATATGAGCTTCTGGCAAGTGGTGATGCTATGACTTCCTTAAAACCGAATTCTATTGCTTTTTGCTGATAATACTCAAACTCAACTGGTGTAACATACCTGGTTAATGGTCTGTGATGTTGGCTGGGTGGTAAGTATTGGCCTATCACCATCAAATCGCAATTCACTGTTCTCAGGTCTTTCAGAACAGATAATATTTCAAATTCTGTTTCTCCCAAACCAAGCATCATACCACTTTTTGTGAAGATTGCAGGGTGTATTTTTTTTGCATTTTCCAGAACCTGTAAAGAACGCTCATAATTTGCAATGGGACGTACACTGGAATAGAGAGAGGGAACAGTCTCAATATTGTGGTTTAATACAGCTGGATTGGCATCAAGCACTACTTTTAATGCTTCTGAATTACCTTGAAGATCGGGAATCAAAACTTCAACAGGCAAGTCAGGCTTGCGTTTATGAATTTCCCTGATACTCTCTGCAAATACGCCGGCCCCACCATCCGGTAGATCATCCCTGGTAACGGAAGTCAGCACAACATATCGTAAATTGAGGGTCTCAACGGCTTCGGCAATTCGTTTTGGCTCATCCGGATCCAACTTTTCTGGTGTTTCTTTGGTCACATTACAGAAAGTGCACTGTCTGGTGCAACGATTTCCCATCAATAAAAAAGTAGCTGTTCCGCTGCTAAAGCACTCTCCACGGTTGGGGCAGTTTGCTTCTTCACAAACGGTATGAAGAGACAAATGCCTAATAAGCGAAAACACTTGATCATGTGTTTGGTTTCTTGAATTAGGTACTTTTAACCAGTCTGGTTTTCGGTTCATTCATCCGCCTCCTTCTGCTGTAAGTACTGCTCAAATTCGTCAGGTGTGAGAATATGACAATTTTGACAAAATAGTGACTCAATGATTCTGATTAAGGATCGCTCAATTTTTTCTCTGGCTTGCTCTTTCCCGGTAAGTTCTCGAAGGGAAGTAACGCCTTTATCGGTGATTCCGCATGGATTAATCCATTTAAAATGGTTTAAATCAGTATTGACATTCAAGGCAAAGCCATGCATTGTGATAAAATGGCTGATTTGGAAACCAATCGCTGTTACTTTCTGATTACCCACCCATACACCGGTATATTGGTCGTCATGCCTGGCTTCTATCTGATAGTCATCATGAAGCAAATGCAGGAAGATTTCTTCGATTTTAAAAATAAACTCTTTGATGCCTTTCGCGTATTGGCGGATATCCAATATTGGATATCCAACCAGCTGACCTGGACCATGATAGGTCACATCGCCTCCTCTTCCGATTTGAAAAATCTCTACTCCTTGTTTTTGAAGCATTTGCCTGGAAAAAAGCACATTTTGAATATCTCCGTTTTTGCCGATTGTTATCGTGGGAGGATGTTCAAGTAACAGCAGTATATCTTCCAATTTGTTCTGTTGTCTGAGTGCATGTACTCTCTCCTGAAGTTCTAATGCAGGTTTATAAGGTAACAACGGAAAAGAAACTATTATCATTAGATCTACCTTTTTTCTTTGCTATGATTCGATTGAAAAGGAATCAGGATATGAAACTGACTTCCTTTCTTAAATTCAGAGTCTGCCCAAATCTCACCATCATGCCAATTAATGATTTGTTTGCTGATAGCTAATCCTAGTCCGCTACCACCAGGTGAAGTCTGATTGGTGGAATTGATTTGACTGAAGGAAAGAAATAATTTTTTCATGTCTGTTTGTTTAATTCCAATCCCAGTATCACTGACTATGATATGTAATTTGTCTTCTTCTGGAAAAGCTTCTAACGTAATCGATCCCTGATCGGTAAATTTGATAGCATTGTGCAATAAATTGATTAATACCTGCATAATTTGGTCTGAATCAGCATAAAGCTTTGGAAGATTATCGTTGACTTTCCACTTCATTTCGAGATTCTTCTCGTTTGCATGAAGTTTCATGGTTTCAAAAGCTTCCAAGAGTAAGGGTATAGGATCGATATCATGCGGAGAATAAATCATTTTCTCGGTATTCTGTTTTTGGAAGTCCAATACATTGTTGACAATCCGACTTAATCTAGTGATATTTCTCATCCCGATTTCAAGGGTTTCTTTCTGGGAAGCATTGATTTCGCCAAGCAATCCGTCTGATACAATATGAATACTTTCCTTAATGGCAGTAAGAGGAGTTCGAAGCTCATGGGAAACAGTGCTGATAAATTCCGTTTTCATATTTTCTAACCGTTTAAGCTCAGAAATATCAAATGCTGATCCACGGTAACCGGTAAATTTACCATCTTCAAAAATCGGAAGGGCATTGACGATGCAATGTAAAACAGATTGGTCGTTTGCCTGAATAGAGAGTTGAAAATCACTCAGGGAAGAATGAGAGACAAAAAGATCAGAAATTACATTCAGCGTTGTATGATTACTTTTTTCATATTTAACCAAGTCAAAAAATTTTATTTTATTGATCAGAAATTCCGGTTCATATCCTAGAATATTATAGATGTAGGGACTGATATAAGTGATATAGCCTTCCTCGTCAACCTCCCAAAAAACTTCATGTGCGAGTTCAGTCACCTGGTCAAAACGCTTTTGACTGTGTTGAAGTTCCAATTGGGTAGTGGAATGATCAATAAATTCGCCTATCATCGAAGCTGCTATTCCAATAGAGTTTATTTCGTCTAAAGTCCATATCCGTTTAGAAATGCAATCATCGAATCCAAGAAAACCCCAGAATTTTTGAAGGATTGTGATGGGTTGTATGAGAATAGATTGAACATTTCGTGAACTATCAATAGACCTGATTTGCTCAGAAAAATCTTCTAAATGACTAATGACATACTTACCATCTTTTAAGAATGAATTCCAATGAGGAGGAAAAATCGTGTTGTCAAATACTTGAAGCTCTTGATGCTTGAATTCATTAGGCATACTTTTTTGATTCCACTCCCATCTTTGGGAATAATATTCCCTTTTGGTTTCCGGATCTGTATTGTTTTGATAAATATATACTCGATCAACCCGAAATAATTCACCCAAAACTTGCAAGCTGGATAAAATTGTGTTTTGAAGAGAATTAGAAGAAATATAGTGACGGCTTAACTCCAGAAACTTCGCGAGTATGTTTTCTTTTTGGATAATCTGAGATTCTTGCCATTTTCGATTTGAAATGTCTGCTATACGAATTAAGGTTCCTGTTTTTCCTTTGTATCTGGATTTTATGGTTAAAGCATAGGATGTCATTTCAAAACTCTTCGTGATGGAATCAGAATATCTTACATTGAACTCGAACGGTATATCATACTGCTGGATCTGTTCCTTTTGAATAGCAGGAATTAAAGTAAAAATATCCTTGCCGGAGTCTGTTTCAGAAATATGAAACCATTTGCTAATGGAAGGGTTTGAAAAAATCAATCTATGTTGAGTGTCAAGGGCAATTACGCCATCAGGCATCTGATCAAACAGAACTTGGTTGGCAACAGGACGGATACTAAACAAATTATATTGATAAACTGTAATCGCGCAAATGATTGAACTTAGCGTAATAGCAACCGCTGAGAAATCCAGATTGTCAATTGATGTCCAGTTAAATAAATATGCCATACTGCTGATCAAAGGGATCAATGCAGCTAGCATTAGCCAGATGATCCTATACCGGAAGAGGGACCTTTGATTATAAGCATAGATTAGAAGCAGAAAAAAGCTAATCCCGACTAGTATATATGAGTAAACAGCAAACGTAATCAATCCTAATCCATGATGATAAATTAACCGAGGAACAAGCTTTGACTCTTCGATATGGCTCCAAATAAGGTGGTGTTGTTCATTCGTAAAAACCAAACCTAGTACAGCAAATGGAATAAGAAGCAACCATCTAAAAAAACTTATTTCCGACCAGTGAATTTTATTTATATATCCATAAACAAAGGAAAAAAAGAAAGGGCCAATAAATACAATGCCCATATAGGAGAGTTTAGAAAGTGTTACTTTTGTTGGAGTAGAAAAAGACAAGAGTTCTAATCCCTGAAAAAACATCCATATAGTCAGGGATAACATTAATAATGCAAAACAAAAAGCACCTGATTTTTCTCTAATTAAAAAAGTTTTGTAGAAGAGGATTAATGTGAGAACACATGATAAAAAGAGAATTGATGCTAATAACAAATTTAATTCCACATACCCCTCCGAACGTTTATTTTACCATAAACTGCTTAATACGCTTAACGAACCGTCTTGTAATTTCGATAGCATAAATAGAGCGTAACAGCACTGAGGACGATACCCAGAGAAAAAAAAGAGATTCTGATTTTATCATAGGAATACAGACCATCTGCAAGTTCAGGTATAATCATACCCAACCAGATGATACCTAATCCAATCCAGCCAATGATTGCGAATAACCTTCTTAACCATCCGGGAACAAGAATGGTTAGAAAAAGCCAGCATCCAATGATATATAGCATTACTTTATTATCCCAGGCATACTCATATATAGCTGTTAAAAAAAAGACAGAAACCAGAGACGGTAAGATCATGAAAACTCTCCACCACCGGTCTTTCTTGATTGCTTTCATCTCATTGTTTCGCTTAGATTCATAGGGGGCAACTTGTTCTTGAACGATTCGACGAATTTCTTCATAATGCTCTTTCGGGCAAAACAACACCCCAATTTGGCGCCAGCTGTTGCGAAGAGAAATGGCATGCAGTTTGTCCCAGTATTTAACAGAAAATACATCTGTCCATGGGATCTCTGCACTTTCCGAGCTTTGTGTTAGCAGACCAGTACCGACTGCCCCGGGTTTTTTAGCAAAGACACCCAGAATGATCAGTAAAATGCTAACCCACCTGGCTCTTTTTCTGTGACCAGGATTTAAAGCCATCCTGGCAGCGTAATTATCCAAAATAAAATGAGTGTCAAATCGGTTTCGATAAAGAATCCAAAGCAAGAGCATCGTAAAAAAAACAAGGATAGAAACCAGTATCAGTGCATACTGAAAACCATAAAAAGAAATACCGGAACCGTTTTTATACAGATGCCAGTAAGAAATTCCAAAGATAAGAGCAATAAATAAAACAGGAATGCCCAAAGCTTTGCACATATCCAAAAAAATAAAACGGTTCCCGTATAATGGAATGGAATAATCCCATTCCATTAAAGTCTCTTTCGTTTTTCCCATTTCTTGACCCCCTTTTGTAATTTATTCGTTAATTTCATGTCTAAGTATTATAATGTCAAATCATGAAACCAGTTGTTTTTACGAATAGAATAAGAATAGAGCCTGTCGATATGTTCTTATTTTTAATTGGAATCGCTTTAATATATGGTCTGCTCTCCGCTGCAAAAGGTTTTTCTCTGGAGTCAACTTACCAACCGACTATCTCCTTATCATTTTGGATGATCCCTTATTATGCTTGGTTATCAGTGCTGCGTCAAATATTAGCTTTCATTCTCTCCTTGGCTTTTTCAATCGGGTTCGGTTATTTCGCTTCTCACAATAAAGTGGCTGAGAATCTCTTGGTTCCATTGTTGGACATTATGCAGTCTATCCCGCTTATCTCATTTTTACCGGTGTTTGTACTATCTCTGATCTCTATTTTCCCCTTTGAAAGGGTTGGGTTAGAGATCGCCTGTATATTGCTAATCTTTACTTCTCAGGTTTGGAATATGGCTTTTAGTGTTTACGGATCAATGAAATCAATTCCCAGAGATTTGAGGGAAGCCGGAGAGTTATTTCAGTTCAACCGGTTTTTCTGTTTCTATTTTATCGAAATTCCCCATTGTATCATTGGATTGGTCTGGAATAGCATGATGTCGGTAGCGGGTGGTTGGTTCTTTTTAATGGTTTCAGAGATGTTTGTTCTGAGTGGTAGAGATTTTCGTCTGCCTGGGATCGGATCTTACCTGATGTTAGCTGCTAACCAGGGCAACATTCCTGCGCTTCTGGCTGGTTTGGGGATGATTATCCTGATTATCGTTATCACTGACCAATTAATCTGGCGACCTCTCATTGCCTGGTCTCACCGTTTTAAAACAGAACTGAAGGAAGAGGAAGCAGACGTTCAGGAATCCCTCCTGCTTGTCTATATTCAACGATCCCGGATTCTGTTATGGTACCAGAAAAAGCTTAACGATTGGATTATCAACCGTTTTGTTCCCACACAAAAGAAACCCGTAAAAATTCGTCCGCTGCCATCAAAACAGACGGGACTTCTCCTGAAAATATTGTTATATAGCGTATTAAGCATACTCGCTGCAATTGGGTTATTCTCTTTATTCAAAATTCTATACAATGTATCCTGGAGAGACTGGTTGAGCATTATATTGCATGATCTGGTCACTTTTCTTCGGGTAGGTGTCTCTGTCATCCTTTCCTGTCTTTGGACGGTACCTGTAGGGATTGCTATCGGCATGAACAAGAAAATCTCAAAACGACTTCAGCCTTTGGTGCAAATATTTGCTTCTGTTCCGGCTACTGCCCTATTTCCAGTCTTACTTATGGTTTTACTTCGGATTCGATTCGGGCTTACCCTTGCTTCTCTATTTCTAATGATGCTGGGAACTCAATGGTACATCCTGTTTAATGTGATCGCCGGAGCACAATCCATCTCAACAGACTTAAAGGAAGTGTCTGCTCTTTTTGGCTTCAAAGGGTGGTTCCGATTTAAAACATTACTGCTACCTGCTATCTTACCCAGTTTGGTTACCGGTCTAATTACCGCGACCGGTGGTGCTTGGAATGCCTCAATTGTCTCAGAATCCATCTCTTTCAATGAGCAAGTGTATCATCTGTATGGGATTGGTTCCTTTATCAGCCTGTCAGCATCAAAAGGCGCTTTTGAACAACTTACAGCTGCGACGTTAGTGATGGTTGTAACCGTTGTTGTAATGAATCGATTTGTTTGGAAAAAACTTTATTGGAAGTCAATCGCTTTTAATGAGGATCAATAAATGAGGTTCAACATGAATAAAAATCTGTTATTAGAAGCAAAACAAGTCTCTATTTCTTTCCCGATGCCAAATCATGGGGCGATTCTAGTAGTGGATGAGATTAATTTTTCCCTTCATGAGGGGGAATTCGTAGCGATTCTGGGTTCTTCCGGATCGGGTAAATCCTCCTTTCTACGATGCCTGTCTGGATTGATCCCTCCCTCCAAAGGTACGGTACAATATCGTGACAAGCCAATGCAAGGTGCCAATCCGAATGTTTCGATGGTATTCCAATCTGCCGCGCTCTTTCCCTGGCTAAATGTGCTGGATAATGTCAGCGTCGGATTAAAAGCAAAAGGAGTACCCCCAGATGAGATTGAGAAACGAGCTTTATCAGGGATTGACATGATAGGACTTGATGGTTTTGAGACCGCTTACCCCAAAGAGCTTTCAGGAGGGATGCGTCAACGTGTTGGTTTTGCCCGTGCTCTTGTGGTGGAGCCCGAGATTCTCTTTCTGGATGAACCTTTCTCTGGATTGGATATCTTGACGGCAGAGAATTTGCGTACTGATTTATTGGATTTATGGATTGAGAAAAAGATTCCAACCAAAGCGATGGTTCTCGTTACCCACAGCATTGAAGAGGCGATATTACTTGCTGATAGAATCATTATCTTCAGTAAAAATCCCGGAAGGATCAAAGAAGAGATTGTCAATACGATCCCTCATTACCGTGACCGCGAGGATCCGGAATTTCTAAAACTCTCTGACTATATTTATTCTGTGATGATGGGTAAGAAAGTCAGTAAGACCGGAAAACCTGCAAAAGTGGAACAAAAGATGCTCGTACCAATCGTAGGCGAAGAATCTCTGAGCGGTTTTATTGAACATATTTATGAAATGGAAGAAAGAGCAGATATTTATAAAGTAGCTCAGGATCTGCAGATGGATGTGGACCGTATCCAGCCCCTTATCGAAGCCGGTGAATGGATAGGATTGTTGGAGACAAAAGAGGGGGATCTCTTTACTACCCAAAACGGAAAACTATTCGCTGAAGCCGATGTGTTGGAAAAGAAAGAAATTTATCGAAAACTTATCCTTGAGAAAGTACCTTTTATCCTGAAATTAATCAACATGATTAACGAACAACCATCTAAACGCATTGATTATAACGAGCTGATGGATTTATTAGTTGGGCAATTCTCTGAAGAACGAGCCGAAGAGCAACTTGATGCTGTGATTGATATCGGTCGATATTCTGAATTATTTGGTTACGACGAGAATAAGAAAGAGTTCTTTATCGAACAACCGGAAAAATAAACCTTGCATTCTTTGTAACAATAGTTACAATTGCTTTTAAATCATGTTTGTAACAGGTGTTAAAAAGATGAGAGAGCAAGATGGATTGGATATTGATAGTCTATAAGATACCCTCTGAGCCTTCCCGATATAGGGTATCATTATGGCGAAAATTAAAAGAATTGGGAGCGGTTTACCTCCAGCAAGCTATCTGTATGCTGCCGGCAACGGATTTCATCCAGCCCATCATCCAACAGCTTCAAGCCGATATCACAGAAATGAACGGCATTTCCTATATCTTTCAGACAAAACTCCCGGATTCTACTTCTGAAAAGGATATTATTTCCAAGTTTAACGAAGAGAGAGATACCGAATACCAAGAACTTATTGAGCATATACAACATTTTTATGAAGACGTGGAGCTCGAAATTCAGCAGAAGCACTTCACCTTTGGTGAATTAGAAGAGCATGAAGGTGAATATGACCGTATTCAGCGGTGGCTAAGTAAGATTCAAGCAAGAGATTACTTTCAAGCTGAACTTTCCGGAAAAGCCCAAAAATGGTTTGAGAAATGCGAGCCGATCTTAAATACATTCTCAGAACATATTCTTGCCCATAACGAAGCGATTGAGACTAAAAACTAGGAAAACCAGGAGAGTTATTGATGGATAATTACCCAATCGGATTAACTTCTACTGAAGCCAATCAGAAACTCAAGGAATTAGGTTTTAACGAGCTTACTCCACCGACAAAACATACTTTATTACAGCAAATCTTTGAGGTTTTCAAGGAGCCGATGTTTATCCTCCTATTGGTTTCCGCTGCGTTGTATTTCATCTTGGGTGAAAAAAAAGAAGCTTTTATTATGATGATCTTTGTCGTTTTTGTGGCATTTATAGAGATTATCCAGGAATGGCGTACCGAAAAAGCGTTAAAAGCCTTAAAACAATTAACGGTGGAGTGGGTTACTGTCATTCGCGACGGGGAGAAGAAAACTGTATTAGCCAAAGAATTGGTTCCCGGTGATATATGCCTGATTAGTGAAGGAATGCGTATTCCGGCAGACGGCACGTTAAAACAAACTTCCGGATTATTGATCGACGAATCCATTCTAACCGGGGAATCAGTTCCGGTGCATCGTTTTGATTGTGATATTGTCAGCGCTGGGACCGCGGTATTAGCAGGTCAGGCTTGGCTGGAGATCCTTTATACCGGGTTAAATACTGCTTTTGGAAGAATTGCCAATCAGATCAATAAAATGCCATCCCAACTTTCTCCTTTGCAAAAGAAGACAAAGAAGTTAATTACCATCTTTGCAGCTCTGGCTATTATCCTGTGCGCTTTAGTTGTTTTGTTGCAATATGTTTATACCGGAAACTGGATCAATAGTTTATTAGCCGGGATAACGTTAGCGATGGGCATCATACCGGAAGAGTTTCCCGTAGTACTGGCGATTTACCTTTCATTAGGCGCATTCCGTATGTCAAGAAGGCAAGCCTTGATTAAAAAGATGCCAGCAGTGGAAACACTGGGGTCCATCACCGTTTTATGTGTCGATAAAACCGGTACGTTAACTGAAAACAGAATGCACATCGAGGAAGTGAGTGAACTTCATCCTAGTATTCATCATAGTCTTTCAATCCAGGAAATTGCCTTGTTAGCCTCTTCCGCTGAGATTGTAGATCCAATGGAGCAATCCATACAGGATTATGTGGAAGTCCCAAGGTCTTCTTTAATTGAAAAACAAAAATTGATCCATCTTAAAGAGATTCCCTTTACTTCTCACTCCAGAAGAGTGGCCAATGTATTTAAACTAGGCGACAAAATATTGATTGCATCAAAGGGATCCATGGAGAGCATTCTCAATCTTTGTAAGCTGGACATTGAAGAACATGACATAATATGTGAGCAATCGAATCAGCTGGCGGAAAAAGGACTCCGTATCATTGCCGTTGCAGATTGTCTTACCGATCAATATAATGAACCTTTAGAATCAAATCCATTTGTATTTCGCGGGTGGATTGCATTTCAGGATCCTCCAAGAGAGGGTATCAGGGAAGCGATTCAATCCTGTCATAAAGCAGGAGTACGCGTTATCATGATGACAGGAGACTATAGCGTAACAGCGAATGCCATCGGCAAGCAAATCGGATTGGCGGATAATCCTGTTTTATTGTCAGGTCAGGATCTCCAACAGCTCTCAGAGGAAGAATTGGTCAAAAAAATTCCCAATGTAAACATCGTTTGCCGGGTTTTACCCGAACAAAAAAGCAGGATCATTCAATCGCTTCAATCTGCAGGGGAGATTGTGGGTATGACCGGCGATGGTGTGAACGATGCTCCCGCTTTAAAGTTAGCTGACATCGGGATAGCTATGGGATTACGCGGCACCGAGGTAGCCAAAGAATCTGCAGATATGGTTTTACTCGATGATAACTTTGTCTCTATTGTTAAAGCCATAGAGGATGGAAGACGTATTTATAACAATATACAGAAAGCGATCAGCTACGTGATGATGATTCATATTCCGATTGCCGGTTTGGCATTGTTGTCCCCGATTTTTAACCTTCCTCAGATATTGCTCCCGATACATATCGTGCTAATGGAGCTGATTATTGACCCTACTAGCTCCATTGTTTACGAATCAGAAGAAGCAGAACCCGGATTAATGGAACTGCCCCCTCGTCATCCTAAAGAAGCCCTGTTAAACCGATCGTTCACCATTCAGATCATTTTGCAGGGATTGATCTTGTTGCTTGCAGTCTTTCTCCCGTTCCACTATTTGGTCGATGCTGGTTTGTCAGTCGAAAAAGCCAGAAGTTTTGCTCTAGTTATTTTATTTGTAGGCAATGCAATGCTTGTGATGGTGAATCGATCTAGCCTTCCGTTCTTGGCTCGTAAAAATGGAAATCAAAAAAACTTTGTTGCTTCCATTATTTATGTCGCTACTTTTCTGCTCGTATTAGGCATAACCTATATTCCTTTCATGAATGATATCGTGAAAACAGACCAAGTCCCATTCTTCTACTTCTTAATAGCGATTGTTTTTGGATTCCTCTCCACCGGCTGGTGGGAGTGCATAAAGTCAATTCAGTACTCCAAACATCTTCATCGAAAATAACGGTCTACATAAAACCAATCCTAGTCTATTTATCCCACTATATCCTGATCGTAATCTTATTATAAACCTTCACTTTGCCTTATTACCCTACTCTATTTTTAGTACAAGTCCCCTGAAAAACAGGATAAATTGATTAAATTGCGGATAGATGAAATCAAGAAGCATCTTTTCGTTTGAAAAGCTATGAAATCAAGTTTTTTTATCTATATTTTTGGATATGGTTGATTGGTTTGATGTAATTTTTATTTCTGGTTTTATTTTTCTGGTGATGCTGGAAGTTTGTTTCATGTACTGGTTTCGATATCGCTATCCGATGTTACCTTTATTTTTTAATCACTTTTATGAAGAGGATGAAATAATTGAGAATGAAGAAACAAAGTAAAACACGAACAAGAAAAAACAAACACTGGCTTAGGATAGTTTTTTATATTGCTCTCGCCATATTTTTTATCGCACTTTTATATTCGGTTGCGATACCCAGACCCATTCAAATTGATTTATACCGAAAAGGAGGTTTGTACATTGAGACAAAAGAACTACGTACTTATGTCGGCAATCAGGAAAAACAAGAAGAAGTTTATCGAAACAAGATGGATCAGATTAAGAAGTGCCTTAGTCTGAGGTTTGAAGAGATTGGCATCGTGCACCCTGTAATAAGAACCATCCCTTATCATCGATTCCAGATTAGTGTGAAAAATATTTATCTACAGCCTGATGAAATAAAAAAGAATAATACTTTTAACGATATCAGCTTAGTCGAAAATATTATCTTTGCTGAAGGAAAATTTTCGGTTACAGACACATCAGGGGATGAGATATTAACGAATGTACACTTAGCCGATGCGGATTATGTTCTTCAAACCAATGCTGATGGTGTTACAAAAAAACCGGTTGTGGTACTTCTGCTCAATGAAGAAGGTAAAAAAGCACTCAGTTTAAAATGGTTATCTAACCAAGGAAAAAAGATTCAACTATTCTTAGACCAACATTTATTAACAGAAATATCAACGAGTGAAATTTTCTTAACCGGAAAGATTATTATACCTTTTACTGGTGAAAATCAAGAAGAAGCAGTCTATAAAGCCAAACAAACCGCTGCCATATTAAATGGAGGGCCATTACCGGCTATTATCATGACAAAACAAAGAACCGTTTACCTAAATCCTAATAAAAAACGTCCCTGTTTTTTCTTCGATTGGCTAATTCAAAAAAATACTTAACATTTTTTACCCTTTCTCTATTGAAAAAAATCTACTTTCAATCGAAATTGCTATAAATAGGGTAATTTAGCGCGTTTTTTATTTTACAATAGGAAAGTACTTAAAGTGTATTTTTACGTTCGTTAAAATTCGTTATTTTGCACGGTTTTTTTGGGCAAGAAAGTATACCTAACATTTTTTAATTTTAAACAAAATAAATTGATTATTTTTCATTTAATTTTTTAACTTTTAAGCCAAACACACTAAAATATTCAAATTACCTTGATCGGATCTACTTTATTAATAAAAGAACAAATATACCATTTCTGCTATGTATCCTTTATGGTCATACAAAAAATAAATTGGGACTGTCCCAATTTATTTTTTTAAAAGTCTGTTTAAGTATTTTCGGTACATTCCAAAAAAAGATGATAGGTTTCGTTACCACGTCGTACTCATAGAGCATATTGTCCCTCTCCTTTTTTCAATACCAATACTATACTAAGATTATAGAGGGAAGGAAAATAATTGTTTCAGAAGATATAATAATGGGTGATAGGGTTTTATAAAAATGGTAGTATTAGTGTAGAATAAATGAGAAGGATCCGAAAGAGCAGCTTCCTCCAACAGCTGAAAAGAAGAAGAGGTTGCTCCCGGTGAAAAGAAAGAGGAGTGATATGAAGAAAATGATTGGCTTTATACTAATGTTGCTATTCGTGCAAGGGTGTTCTGCCTATATCCCCAACGAGCAGGTAACCATGTTGCCTGAAAGATTATCCGCTCCCTCCGCACTGGTTTTAATGAATGATCAGGCAACAGTGGTTGGAGTCGATGGATCCCTCACCAAAATCACCAAAATGGGGGATGGTGTGGTTTCCAATTTTTCACGAATGGGTTCACAAACCTTTTTCATAATCAGCTCTTCCTCTCTTAATAGCTTGTGGGAATGGGACAAAGAAAAAAATACTTTGGCTTGTATCATCCCAAAGATTCAACCAAAATCACTCTCAAATCGGTGGATTGAAAGCTATGAGGTTTCTGATGATAAAAAATTCTGTTTGTTTAAATATTGGTTACAGCAGACGCAAAATGAAAAATTGCTTTACACATTCTCTCTCTTTTCCATCAAGCAACAAAAAGAAATCATGTTTCCGGTTTCTTCTGAAGAAATAGTTTCTGATGCCTGGTATGAGCAAGGTGAATCGGATCGTTTTTACTTCATAACTCGATCAAAAAAAGCGAAAGATATTGACTCAAAGAAAGTTTACTGGTGGAATACCACGACAAATGAGTCAAAATTGTTGGCTACTTTTGAAGGAGAAGCCTATTCAGCCTCCTCTTTCGGGCGTTGGTTAGCTGTGGTAGAAGAGAACATGCTGATTCGCTACTCCCTGGATACCGGAGTGAAGGATATATTGAAAGAGAATCTGATGGAAGTTCGATTTATTTATGTCGGACAAAAGCCTTATCTGTTTCTTTGTGAATACGGGACGAATTCAATACCTGTTTGCTCGTACATGTCTCCTGATAAAGAGTGGAAGTTTTTTTCCTTTCACGCCTTTGACGATATAGAGAGCTTTGAAGTGGCAGATGAAAATCATGTGATTTTCTTTACACAAAACCAACTGACAAAAATGAAAAGTCTCTATAAATGGGATAGCAGTGTCAATAAAACCTCTATCCTCCATCAATCCAATTCAATCAAGAAGGATTTTTTAATCATCACCCATTCGACCACAAAAGGAAGATTCATTGATATCCGAATTCAGGATGAGAAAAAGGGTGGTCTTATCATACTGCATAATTTGATCGAAGGGACTACGAAAACATTTGATAAAAAAGCAGACAATGCGATTCCCCTCTCGAATGATGGTACTAATTGGTACTTCTGGAGCCAGAAAGAACAAAGTGCCATGATGCAGATACCCTATATGTACAATTTTAAAGAAGGAAAAGAATATCCAATTATTGAAAGTAACCTGGAGGATTTTGTCCTCGATGGTGCTACAAATGATGGAAAATACGTTGTCATTTCCGGATATAATAAAAAAAGGAAAAGTATCGTAATTGAGATGCCGGAATGCAAAGAAGTACCCCTGCCAGATGTTGGCAATTTCCAATTCATTACTTGGTTGGAGTAAGAAAAAAAGTTAACTCGGTTTGTTTTCGAAGCCTTGTAAATGTTTACGGTTTTGGGCTGCATAGGCAAATACATAAAAATATTGATGCCACAAGTCGTCATTCGATTCGTACTGATTATCATAAATAAAGTAATCAACCAGTGCTTCTCTTACCCGACATAATTCACGGAGGCGTTTTAGGTTCTTAGGATCCTGAATAGTCAAATCAACTAACTCTAAAGCTCTTTCAAAGACTTTTGAGCTTAAATCAGGTTTTTGCTGTAACTTCCATTTTATCGTTCTGTCGATTTCACTTCCGATATTGCCCATCTGTTCAAGAAAAGAGAGCTCTCTCCACTTTCCGGAAGCTAATTCACGATGAATGAAACTCAATTCTTTACCAACTGATTAACAATATTGATTATTTTCTGTTTGATCAAAGGATCCTCAACGTCTCTTGTTCGATTGCCTGTCCAAGGTTTAAGGTTAATCAAAGAATCAAACTCGATCATATCCTCTTTTTTATTAAATGGGTACAAATTAATTCCCCATAAATCTTTTTGTTCGGAGCCATTTACGATCATCCATTGTTATTGATACAATCACTAGTTTCATAATACTATTATATCAATATATAAGAGCTTCGTAATGACAATATAATGATTGAAAGAAGAATTGCGTTGAGATCATGCTCTTCCTCGCTAATAAGAACCAGCTTCTGTGAATCATAGTATCTGTCTCCTGTGTAAAAAATTAGCTGAGGTGGTTTGTAATATCTGACCATTTTGTTAACGTCAGCAAAAAGGTTTTAATCAGCACTGAGGTATCAAAAAGAACCATCTGTAACTATTTTTGCCCTTAACACAATCTTAATAGTGGGAAGCAATCTTTGAGTAATATATATATAAATATATTGTTATTTCTTTAGTGGAAAGGGGAATATGATTAAAGTACTATTTGTTTGTGTTCATAACTCAGCCAGAAGTCAAATGGCAGAAGCCTTTCTAAACCAGTTAGGCAAGGGTGTTTTTTTTGCAGAAAGCGCTGGATTAGAACCAGGGAAGTTGGATCCTTTCTCCGTTCAAGTCATGAAAGAGATCGGTTATGATATCAGCCAGAATAAAGTAAAATCCGTTTTTCATTTTTATCAACAAGGGAAAATATATTCCTTCGTGATAAAAGTTTGCGACCAGATGAAAGGGCAAAAATGTCCGATTTTTCCATTAACTCACCAGAGCCTTAACTGGAACATTGAAGACCCGACTGACTTTGAAGGATCATATGATTTAAAACTCGAAAAAACAAGAAAAATCCGGGATGAAATTAAATTAAAAGTGCTGGAGTTCATTGCTAAATATAAGGATTAAACTTTATAATGTTACTTGAAGTTTTGATTGTGTATACTATAAATAGTTGATTTGTTCTTGATGGAAGGGAATAATAAAGATGGATCTGCTGCGATCAAAAAAAGGATTTATCTGTGATATGGACGGCGTAATTTACCAAGGCGACCATCTCATTCCGGGAGTAAAGGGATTTGTGGATTGGCTTCGTCAGGAAAACAAGCAATTCTTGTTTTTGACAAACGGGAGTGGTAAAACACCGAAAGAACTTCAGAGAAAATTGGACAGAATGGGTCTTGATATCGATGAAAGCCATATTTATACTAGCGCATTAGCCACTGCGAAATTCCTGGACCTACAAAATCCGGGTTGTACTGCTTATGTAATAGGTGACCCGGGTTTGTATAATGCTTTGCACGATGTAGGCATTACCTTAAATGATGTCAATCCTGAATATGTAGTCATCGGCGAAACCATTAATTATAATTACGATAAAATCTGTCTTGCGATACATCTAGTCATGAAAGGAGCCAGGCTTATCGGAACCAACCCCGATATTACCGGGATTACAGAAAAGGGAATCATACCTGCCTGTCAGGCCCTTTTAGCGCCAATTGAAGCGTCCACTGGAAAGAAAGCCTATTATATCGGTAAGCCAAATCCTTTAATGATGAGGACGGGCTTGAAAATATTGGGGATACATTCCGCTGAAACCGCTATGATAGGAGATCGTATGGATACGGATATTCAGGCAGGAGTTGAGTCTGGCTTAGATACCGTTTTAGTACTTACCGGTGTCACCTCCAGGGAAAATATAGAAAAATACCCTTATCGTCCCAGATTGGTTTTAGAAAGCATCGGCGATATCCCCAATTTGTAAACCTTGAAGTTAGAACGATTTTTCTCACAAAAGAACAAATCAATGAATGGTATGATTTCACCTTTCGGAACAAAGCAGATCAGATTAAAAATTCTGGCTCTGACATGAAGCTTTCTTGGGTTCTTGTAGAGCAATGAATCTGGAATTTAGGAAAAATAGTGCCTTTCAAAACGGAATTATGGCTCATTTTCTCCGGAGGGACGGCTTAAATCTATTGTAACAACGGATCCAAATAGGCTGGAAGTTTCCATAGTTCCAGACTTCTTCTCTAAAAGAAATCCAAACAAAATCAAGAAATTTATCCAGCGCTTCATTTCTCATGTAATAGGCAATTTCCTCCAATATGAATAATCAATTGGCTTACTTTCATTCTTTTCAATATTAGAACAAATATCATCTATCAATCAAAGCTATATCATATTTAATGGAAGACAGTATAATCATTTCATTTTTCCCATTATTCGTAGTAGTTTCACTTTCTTTCCAATGGATTTCTATTCTAAAATTCTTGGTTTAACCGTACAATCAAATAACAACAGGCTTGTTGTGGTTTTAAAATAGACTTCTTCTGCTGTACCTGAATTACAATAAACCGTGACATTTTGTCACGGGTTGAAATAAAAAGGCATTTTTTATCAAATCAAATAGATGTATTGAAATGTGCTATACTCAGTATATTACATATATAATAACAAGTAGAGGTATCAATAAATAAGGGGAGGGGGTAGAAGAATATGAGCGAACAAGTGGATTTTTTATTTCCTCGTCTTGTCGGAAAACGTTTTGATAATCATTCTATTCCTTTAGATTTTTTTCGTGATTTAGCCTCTATGGGTGAATTATTATTCGAACTCGCCAAATGGATCTATAAAATAGAAAACGAGAATAAAAGAATTCCTAAGAATTTTTTTGATGGGATTAGTATAAAAGTCTCAAATATTAAAAATGGTAGCGCGATTCCAACTATTGTAATTGAACAACCTCTTCCTCCTGCTTGCCTATTTAAACCCCATAACAAATTAGTTTACTTTGAAAAGTCTAGAGATTGTTTTTTTGAAGCAATCCGAAATGCTGATGAAAAAGAGAAGGTGATAAGCTTCATTCCAGATTATTTACTTAAACATTTTGATTCCATTGGCAGGGGATTATATGAAGACGAATATATTGAGTTCAAAACTCCAAAATGCGAAACATCCGTTATTTATAATAGTGAGAAGAGAAAAAAATTAGTAATGGCTTCATCAAAAACAAAAGAATATTCTGAGGGAGTCGTAATCAGAGGCTATGTTCCAGAAGCTGACCAGGATAAAAAAGTATTTACAATCCAACAATTCAATGGTCAAATGTTTCAAGCACCAGTTTATGAAGAATTATGGGATGACATTCTTATGGCTTTTACTAATTATGAAAAAAAACAAATCATAGAATTAAAGGGAGTAGGTATTCGATCGATCAATGGTAAGTTATTAAAAATAGGACCGGTTGAAAGCATCTCGATATTAGACAATCTTGATATCACTGTCCAATTAGAGCAATTGTCCTTATTGAAAGATGGTTGGTTGGATGGAAAGGGGATTGCTCCCGATTCCTCTTTGCTAAATTGGTTAACTTCTGAATTTAACTCAAATTATGAAACCTCTCTCCCATTACCATATTTTTATCCCACCCCAGAAGGAGGAATTCAAGCTGAATGGAGTAATGATAAATGGGAAATCTCATTACATATAGATCTAAAAAGTTCAAAGTCATCATTACAAGCTGTCAACATTATTTCTAAAGAGATTCAAGAAAAAGACATTAATTTAAAAATTATATCTGGATGGACAGAATTAAATCAAATTCTATTGAACTTACTCGGTTCTTCTGAATGAATATAGATACTCTTTTATTACGCCAGATACATCCCAACTTTGTAAAGGAAGGCAGAATTTCATCACAAGCTTTTCGACCAACACCAAAGGACGAGAAAATGTTGTCTGTTGATAATGGTGATATAGTTTCTCCAGTTCTTTCATATGAACGTTTTACACAACAAATGAATTGTAAAAGCGTTGGAGTTATGGCTGTTTTAAAAAAAGAATGTGATGATCAAAGCTCGTCAATTCATGAAGATATGGATCCGTATCCAGAACACTGTAGTATAGATTTTTCTGGAATATCCAATAAACTAATAGAAATGAAAGCAAAAATATTACGTAATTTAGCCCAAAAACGTGGATGGTTATATCAAGAGGAATAAAAAACAAGCTAAGTATAATTTCTCATGCAGTGAATAACCTTGCTCCGTGATGAACATGAATCAATTTTTAAAGGTGGAAATCTACTGGCAGATTGGCAAAAGAATTGTTGAACAAGGGCAAAACGGAAAAGACCGGGCAAATTATGGCGAGTACCTGTTAACAAGACTTTCTGTTTATTTATGTGAACAGTGCTTATTCTGAAATACTCGACCATCAATCTGGTCCATGTCGACCACTTATCATTTTCAAAAATCCTGTACCTTTACTATATTTGTTTTTGGCAACTATATATTCCTACTCTCCGGAACTTAATTATTCCTGCACCCCTGATCCTATTACTGAGATTTCATCATAGAGTGAGTCAAACGATAACTTATTCCTTGAAAAACCAACAAGTGACTATGATGAACAAGCCTGTCAATAATGGCACTGGTTAGTTTTT
>JAJFUD010000051.1 GCA_021372585.1 bacterium | reverse complement strand
CAAACTGCGATGTGGTCGCTTTACTAATAAATCGCACAAGCGATTTTCACTTTCACCATTCTTCAATTTTCAAGGTACAAGACAACGGATATCAATTTTATGAATTGAAACAGAATTGTCAAGTGAAAGGGGAAAAAAAGTAAAAAACGGAAAAGAGTGCTTGAATTGACTAATGACGGTATAATATGTACAATTGAACTAAATTGAACAAGTATAATAATTATTTAGGTAAAGGTAGGTATAATATGTCTGAATTTATTAGGCCATGCGTGAAAACAGCTATTCCAGGAGAAAATGCAAAAAAGGTCATTGCTTTGGATAACCAATATATGATGACTGTCACTAAAGCCTCTCCCTTAGCTATTAAACAAGCAAAAGGCATTGTATTGGAAGATGTAGATGGAAATATTTTTTATGATTTCACATCAGGAGTCGGTGTTATTAACACAGGACACTGCCACCCTAAAATTGTGAAAGCGATCCAAGATCAGGCAGAAAAGTTAATGCATTTTGCAGGTACAGATTATTACTATGAAGTACAATCTTTATTGGTTGAGAAATTAGCTAAAATCGCACCGGGTAAACACGGAAAGAAAGTTTTTTTAACCAATTCGGGTTCGGAATCCGTTGAAGCTGCTTTAAAACTGGCAAGATTTTACACAAAAAGACCACAATTTTTAGCTTTTATGGGAGCATTTCATGGAAGAACCATGGGCGCTTTGTCCTTGACTTGTTCAAAAGCGCTGCATAAAAAAGGATTTCAACCAACTATGCCGGGTGTTATTCATATACCATATGGTTATTGTTATCGTTGCCCTTATCATTTACAACATCCTTCCTGTGATATATTCTGTGTTAAATTCCTGGAAGAAACTTACTTCAGACAGATGGTCGACCCAACCGAAATGGCAGCTATGTTTATAGAACCTATTCAGGGTGAGGGTGGATATATTGTTCCGCCTAAAGAATTCATACAAGCACTGAAACGTATCTGTGAGAAATATGGTATTTTATATGTCAGTGATGAAGTTCAAGCTGGTTTTGGGAGAACAGGGAAGTTCTTCGCTATTGAAAATTATGATGTAGTGCCTGACATTATTACCGCTGCCAAAGGTATGGGGTCTGGCTTACCTATTGGGTGTATAATTGTGGATGAAAAACTCGACTACCCTTATAGTGGGGCTCATTCGAATACTTACGGCGGGAACGCCGTTTGCTGCGCTAGCACCCTCGCAACCATGGATGTTTTAATTAACGATGGGGTGATGAATAATGCCAAGGTCGTCGGAGACTATTTACACCAAAAATTATTGGAACTTCAGAACAAACATTCTTTAATTGGTGATGTTCGCGGAATAGGATTAATGCAAGGGATAGAATTGGTGAAAGACCGTACTACCAAAGAATTTGCAAAAGTAGAAAGAGATCGTTTTATTGAAGAAATGTTAAAACTTGGATTGGTTTGTATCGGTTGTGGAGTTTCCAGTGTCAGATTTATCCCCCCCCTAATTATTACAAAACAAGAAATCGATGTGGCGGTGGAGATTATGGACAAGGCACTCACCATTGTCGAGAATGGAAAATAAGTAATCATAGAAAAAAATATGAAAAAAATGCAAATCCCTATTCTACCAATGCATGAGAAATTTATTCAACCGGAATATGCTCATGAAGGTGATGCAGGAATGGATTTACATAACACAGAACCTTTTTCGCTTCAGCCAGGTGAGTACAAGAAAATACAATGTGGTTTTTCGATCGCAATACCATCGGGGTACTTTGGCGCAATAGCGCCAAGATCTGGTTTGGCACTTCAAACCGGTGTGACTGTTTTAAATACATGGGGAGTGATAGATTCAAGTTACAGAGGAGAAATTGCTGTCATATTAATCAATTTAGGAAAGGAAGAACAAAGTTTTCCAGCCCAAAGCCGGATAGCACAACTTATCATCCTGCCATTCCGGCAAACAGATTTTTTCTTGACTGAAAAGCAATTAGAGGAATCTGATCGAGGAGTGGATGGTTTTGGTTCAACCGGTATTCATATTAGGAGGAAACATGATTAAAAAGTTTATGGGTGTTCTTATTTTATCTCTCTTTTTCTTAACCGGATTTATTCCTGTTACGGTAACTCAATCCCGATCTCAACCACGAATTGATACAGAATTTTTTCAGTCGATACGATCGTCCTCGTCTGAAGAAATCATCATTATCAAATTCAGGAATCCAAATGCAGTAGAGCAAGCTTTGAACCAAGCAAATATTCAGAACAAGCAACTCGATCAAAATGCTGTGGTTCAAGATTTTGATGAAAACTACATTCAACAATTGGTCAGTTTTCAGGAGAATTGGTTTAATAAGGCTTCTGCTTCTATTCCAATGACGTTGATTCATACTTATCAGCATGTTTATAACGGAATGGCAGTGAAAATCAAAGGTTATTACATTCCGTTATTATTAAAAGATTCCTCAGTAGAGCGTATCTTTGATACCAGAGATACAAATTATCTTTTCAGAGGTCATGAAATTAACACGCTATCTGTTAAGAAAACATGGGATCTTGTCGATCAAAAAAAAGAAACAATCACCGGAAAAGGAATTCGAGTAGGCATTCTGGATACTGGAATTGATTATTACCACACCGATTTTTCGCCCTTGCTTTATACAACCGACAAAGAAGGAAAACAGGTAGTGAACCCTTTATCTAAAATCAAAGGCGGAAAAGACTTTGCTGATGGAGATGCTGATTTTATGGATTCAGGTAAGAACGTTAACGGAACCTATCCACCTCACGGCACCCACGTAGCTGGCATCACTTCAGGGAACAATCCGAATGACCCTATACGAAAAGGTATGGCTCCGGACTCAGATCTCTATATCTATAAAGTATTTTCTGACAACTCTCAAGGTGCGAATCCTGCGAATATTATCGCTGCAGCTAATCAATCAGTAATTGATAAATGTCACGTAATCAACCTCTCTCTTGGTAATGCTACTCCTACATCTTCGATTCAACCTGGAGAACCTTATTACGATGCTTTAGTCAACGCGATAAAGGCCGGTGTAGTGGTAGTCATTGCTGCCGGAAACGATGGTTCCAGAACAAAGTCCAATCCTTATCCAATTCATGCACCCGGGATTTTTGATAAAGTTATTCAGGTAGCAGGTACGGATGACAGAATGCATTTTGGTATCAATATTAAATTTCCTGATGGCTCTATCACAAGAATTAGCAGCTATAAGTTTCCCTACACACCTCCTTTTAAAACGGAGTTTAACGGATTACCTATCGTGGATTGTGGTTATGGTAGACCTGAAGATTTTTCCGGTGTTAATGTCAAAGGAAAAATTGCTTTTATCTCGCGCGGTCCAAAAGAGAAAGGTATCACCTTCCGAGAAAAGAATCTGAATGCCGCTAATGCCGGAGCTATTGCTGCCATAACTTATAATTACGATCCGGTTTCTTTATCTGGTACATTAATTCAATCCGCAGAAGATCAAAAGCTTCCCTTTATACCCAACTTACAGCTTTCCGGTTACCATGCCGATAAAATCAAAGAAGCCCTTACATCGGGAGGCAGTATTGAATTTCCCAGTCAAAACGTGGGTATATATGAAATGTCTTCCGCAGGACCTTGTTTCAGTGGAAATGACAATGTATTTAAACCTGAAGTATCTGCTCCTGGCCAACAAGTGAACTCGGCTGTAATGAGCAAGTATAACGCAGAGACCAACGAATATGAACCTCAATATGAAGATTGGGACGGCACTTCCATGGCTACCCCCGGTGCTTCCGGAGCGATTGCATTAGTACGGCAAGCAAGACCGGATTGGTCCCCAGTGGATATCAAAAATGTGGTCATGAATACCGCTGATATTGTTATTAACCAGATCTCTGACCAACCCTTTTCCTTCTTTAATCAGGGGTCTGGGCAAATCAACGCTTTAAGTGCGTCTACGGCTCCGATTATTACTTCCCCTCCTTCTTTTATGCATAATATTGAAGACATTCCCGAAGGAAATCTATTTGAGATTAAAAATGTCTCCGAAAAAGAAGTCAAAGTATCTGTGAGCTCAGAAGTATTTCGTATAAGCACCGACGAGAATCCACTGACTGTTAAGTTAAATACTTCTGTCTTGACGATTCCAGCAAAAGGCTCCCTCTGTTTTTCCGTAGATTTTTTGATCGATAAAGAGCGTTTTACCATGCGCACCCTGGAAGGTGTCATCTGGATTAAAATCCTAAATGCAAAGGATGTCGGCTCAAAATCAACCACTCACCATATTCCATACATATTATATAAAGATAAAGTAACCGACGTTGATCCCTCCATCTCCAATTTTAAAATCTCAGACCCTGTCATTGATATGACCGGTGGATCCAAATACACAGTTAACTTTTCCGTCAATGCAGGGAGCCATTTGGTGATTAAGGGGGCTCCTCCGGAAGTAGATGCCTATTCAAATTTAGTCAATGATTTCAGGATTTATCTTGTAGACAAAAAGAATAACCGTTGGGGCGATATCTACTTTTCTGAAAATCTTTATGTTGGTAATTATTCTTTCGAATGGAACGGGAAAGATATTTTTGGCAACGAGATCGTACCGGAGGGTAAGTTCTTTTTGGTAGCCGAAAGCAGTGGAACGAAAATCACCGTTGACGGAACTACGGTTACCAGAGAACCGCTCCCGGATATCTCTGAATCAATCCCTCTTACCTTTATCAATTCAAGTATACCGATACCACCCATATTTTTAATCTCGTGTCCGTCAAAAATTAAAGTTGGGGCAGACTTTACTATTGATATCCTGTTTGTTGACGTGAAAAACATTGACCAAATTGAACTGGAAATTACCTATTCCAAAACAAACACTTCATTAGTAGAGTATCAGCTTGGTGATTTCATTGATATGGAAAAATTTAATGAGAAAAAAGATATTAAAATTGAGGATGGCAGTTTTACTATAAAAGCGACAAAAGATCCTGCAAATCACAACTCCAGAATGAAAGTTGCCAGCATTAAGCTTCGTGCTGACAAGACAACTTCCAAACTCGGAATGAAATTTGAATTGACCCATTTTGCCGTCAAAGATGAACAGGGTAAAGATATCAAGCCGATGATCGATTATCCTGCCATATTGATCGTTAAAGAAGACGTGATGTTAGCTGATTTTGATGGCAATTCTTTCATCGATAACGCAGATTTCCAATTACTGATGGAAGCTTATTATTCAGATTACCTTGATGATAATTGGAATCCACTGTTTGATTTAAATAATGATTATCTTGTGAATATAGCAGATATGGCGATTTTTGCTCAAGCATTTGAAGCAGAATTGGTGGATTAAGAAATTAATTGCAAGGAGGCAATAATGAAAAAGGTATCTTATGCGATTTTAGTGGTGTGCTTAAGTGTATTGTTTGTTTTTAGTTCACTCGGAACCATAACAGCACAAACGGAGGATGTTAAAATTTCTGAACATCTTACCCTTAAACACGTGATTGGGGTGACAGAAAAACCTGGAATTTTCCGAATGGCAGCTCAGGATGGATCTCAATTTCTTCCTATGTATCAACAAGGATTGGCAGTGGATGATGAGGGAAACATTTTTGTTGGTGATAGTGCAGAATCCCAGATTGAGATTTTTGGAAAGGATCTGAAATCCACTGGTAATTTTGGTTCTATTGGATCAAATGACGGTGCTTTTCAATATTTAACCAGTTTTGTTATTGATAAAAACGATCAATTTATTGCGGTGGATAGTTACTTGGGAAAAATCAGTGTTTTTTCCAAAGAGGGTGAATTCATCAGATCTTTTGGAACAAAAGGTTCCTCGCCAAATCAATTGCACACTCCCTCAGGGATAGCGATTTTATCCAGCAATGAATATATCATTACTGATTTTGTCAATGGGATTAAAGTGTATACTCAGGATGGTAATTACAGCAAAGAATTCAGCGATGCTGATGAAGCCCTACCTGGGGATTCAGAAATGTCCGGCTTCTGCAGTATTGCTATTGATAGCAACCAAATGGTATACGCTGTTAAAAATAATTATGCAGTCGGAATGTCACAGATAATAAAATTCACCAGTACTGGTGAATTTGTTGGACAGGCTTTCTTGGGAGATTCGAATCAGGATACCTTGGATAGCCTTATCACCGGCATATCGATTGATGGAAATTATCTTTATATCTCCACTTTTTCCTCTCAAGGCAGAAGTGTCCGTCGTTTTGAAATTAACAAGGACACCAAAAAACCATTGAAATTCATTGATACGATTTGCAGTCAGCCTACCGGTCAAGTTATTGAAAACAAGGATATCATTTTACCTACCGCAGTATATGCCAAAAATGGAAAAATATACTGTGTCGATGGTATTGTGAACAAAGTGATCGTTTTCTCTGATAAAAAAGAGTTTCTTGGTGCGATCCAGACTAATGTTTTGTTATATGGATACTATTACGGAAAGCAATCTTTACCGGAAGGAATTCTTTCCAATCCTCAGGGGGTAAGAGTCTCTTCTGAAGGCAAGATATATGTTGGTAATAGCAATTACAATACGGTTAGTATTTTTAATGATGATTATAGCTTTGATCAAAATGTGGGTAAGTTCATCACAAGCCAGTCGATCCGTTTAGGCGAATTCTACAGCCCGATTGATCTCATTTTAGACGATCAGGGATACCTTTATGTTTCGGATGTGGAGTTAAATGTAGTACAGGTCTTTTCACCTGAATATGAACCTTTTATGACAATTGACGAGTCTTTCTCCAACCCACAGGGGCTAGCATTAGACGAAGACGGAAACTTATTGGTAGTGAACTCCCGTCAGTCCACTTTGTCATTGATTGAGATTATCGATATTGCCGATGAAATGGAAACAGAATTAAATGTGATTCCTGTTGAAGGCACTTGGCCGGTTGGCGTTGATATTGACAGCGATGGCAATTATTTTGTCGCTTTAACCGGTTCTGATGAAGTTCACTCTATCACTCCAGATGGTGAATTGATTACAAAAATCGGCATGTCCGGCAGCGGTGATGGTGAATTATCATCTCCGCAAGGCGTTTGTGTAGATGGTGATAACAATATATATGTGGCTGAAACCAATAACGGCAGAATCCAAAAGTTCACCCAAAACGGAGAGCTCATCTGGAATTCTAATATGAATTGGGCTGGATTAACTTTAGTGGTGATGGATGATTCTGGAAAATTGTATGTTTCAGACTGTTTACACGGGACTATTCTTGTTTTGGAAGATGATACGGCTGTACCTCCCTCCGGACCAAAACCAAAAGAAACCAACGCCGTTTTTTCCTTAGAACGGGTGCAAGAAAAAATTATTGAAAATGACACGTTTGAAATCGCTCTCAATGGAAAAGATATGGATCTTTTCACTCAAATAATGGTGGGAATCGAATATCCGGAGAATCTGATCGAGTTTGATAAAATTACTGTCTCACCATTTCTATCTAAAAAGGGATTTCAACTGAGAACACCATTAGCATCTAACGGTTTATTGAGTTTTTCTTCTATTTCTTCCAAAAATGAAATAGTAGAAGGGGACGGAGCCCTCTTCACTATTATATGGAAAGCAAAAAAAGCCGGCAATGTAAAAATGGTATTAGACAAGGTTGATATTAAAACAGAAAAAGGGATTGAAGTTTTATTCAAAGAGAAACAAGGGCTTGATTTCACTATTGAAGCAAGAGATACCACTCCCCCGATCCTTGAAATTGAAGAACTCCCTGATCCGGTCTTTGAGAAGAATCTGTTGATTAAAGGCAAAACAGAACCTCAAGCGACGGTATTGGTGAATGCTAATCCTGCCATAGTGAATGAAGACGGTTCATTTACTTTTGCTTTGACTCTAAAAATCGGTCCTAATACCATCACGATTTCTGCCACAGATAAAGCAGGCAATAAGAATGAAAAAACTTGGATTGTGAATTATGTTGAGAGAACGGTTATCAAGCTCAGAATTGGCAGTAATGTGATGATGGTTAATACTGACCCTGTAGCGTTAGAGGCACCTCCCTTTATTGATCCGGCATCCAGTAGAACTTTGGTTCCTCTTCGTGCCATAGCGGAAGCGATTGGAGCGGAAGTAGATTATGAAGCGAAGGAACAACGAGTTGATATTAAAAAAGGGGAAATCTCTTTAACGCTATGGATCGGAAAACCGAATGCCATCGTGAACGGTAAAAATGTTAAAATTGATCCTGACAAACCACTATCTCCGATGATTCGTAGCGGTAGAACCTTCTTGCCTTTGCGTTTTGTTGCTGAAACATTTGAATTTAAGGTAGATTGGGAAGCTTCTACACAAACGATTACAATGACTTATCCTAATCCTGATCTGAAATAAAGTTATACACTAAAAAAAGGCGGGTTGAGAATTTCTCAACCCGCCTTTTTTTAGTGTATATTGATATCTATACTTGGGCTTTTTCCCAATCCAGAAAGATCTGGTTCATTTCCAAAATAATATCGGAAGGCAAAACGCTCACGCTGGAAAGCTTAGAAGAGGCGCATTGGGCAGCTTTGCTATGTAAATACACCCCTAATATGCATGCCCAGAATGGATCGGTATTTTGGGCTAGCAAACCGCAAATAATTCCGGTTAATATGTCTCCGGACCCTCCCTTCGCGAGGGCTGATTGACTGATTGGATTGATATAATACCTTCCATTCGGATGGGCTACAATCGTCGTGGCTGATTTCAAGACAATGATGACATGCCAAAGTGAAGCGTAATGTAATGCAACAGAAAGAAGGTCGGACTGTATTTCCACCGTAGATAAGTTGGTCAAGAGTGACATCTCTCCCAGATGAGGAGTTAGAATTACCATTTTCCGTTGCAAAAGAGGAAGAAAGGGTTTCACATAAAAAAGTCCATCTGCATCAATCAACAAAGGAATAGGGTGGACCTCGAGTAAATATTTCATCAAGGTTGAATAGGAAGAGAGTCTTCCAAGACCGGGGCCAATACCAAATACCTGTAAAGGATTTAATTTTACTGCAAGCGATTCTGGTTGTTTTAAAGAGGATTCTGAGAGTGGTATGCGGATGACTTCTTGATGCAATAAAGGATTAATATAAGTGGATTCATTCTCAGGGAAGAAGCCATATACTAAACCCGTTCCGGAGCGTAAACAGCTCTCAGTAGATAAGGCCAAAGCACCGGGATACATTTTAGATCCACCAAATATCCCTGCTTTACCATAGGAACCTTTGTAGGAGTTTTCAGATCTTTTTGGTAGATGAAGCCATCCAATCTTGATAAAATCATCTTCATTTTGAAAAGTGAATCCATGGCTGTTCTCTCTGATTAAATTATCCGGGAAACCAATCTTTTTCACCAGCACCTTGCCAGAAAATTCTTTACCGGGAAATAATAAATGACCATTTTTTAACGTATCAAAAGTGACAGTGAAATCAGCCCGAACAGCTTCGCCTAAAATCTGTCCCGTATCTGCTGAGATACCAGTAGGTATATCCACGGAATAGACAGAAGGATGTGGGTCCAGTTGGTTTAAAAAAATACATAGCTTGGAAATGCAATCCGGTACAGGTCTGCTTAATCCTACCCCAAATAAACCATCAACCACAATACGGGGGTTATATTGACGGGTAAATGCTTGGAAGTGATCGTCCTCTTCCAGAATGAAGCAAGGATAAGGGTAATTATCCCGTAAAAAAGCAAAAGAAGGGGACGAATGATCCGGTAAAAAAAGAAAAAGGATCACATGAAAACCGGCAGTATGAAGTAAGTTGCCGGTAATAATCGTATCGTTACCATTATTGCCGGGGCCGGCTAAAAGAAATACCGTTCCATCAAGTGGTTGGTGATGTTGAAGGATAGTGTCAGCAACGCTTTTGGCAGCGTTGTTCATTAAAAAAAGGGAGCTCAGGTTGAATTTGGATGCAGCATCCAAATCTAATTGATGGGAATCCTGGCTCCCTTGCACGTACATGGTTATTGCATGAGTAAAGCCATTATAGCTTTTTGTGCATGAAGCCTGTTCTCAGCTTCGTCAAACACTATGGAATGAGGACCATCCATCACTTCATTTGTAATTTCATCACCTCTGTGAGCGGGAAGACAATGCAGGACAAGACAATGAGAGGGAGCTTTTTGAAGCAATGTGTCATTGATCTGATAGGGTTTGAAAATCTGCCTGCGTTTTTCTGTTTCAGCTTCCTGCCCCATGGAAGCCCAGACATCCGTATAGATGAAATCAGCATCTTTGACAGCTTCGATCGGGTCAGGAGTAAAATGAAAAGTAGAACCGGTTGAAGGAGCATCCTGATTATACCAATTCATAATAACATCGCTTGGCGTGAAGCCTTGAGGTGAGCAGATCGTAATATGGACACCGGTCTTGGCAGCAGCCATCATTAGGGAATTGCTGACATTATTACTGTCACCCACATAGACTAAGCGAAGACCTTGAAGTTTTCCACTTTTCTCAAGCATCGTATAAAAATCTGCCATGGCCTGGCATGGATGTAAAAAATCAGAAAGACCATTAATAACGGGAACGGAACTGTACTTGGCCAGATCCAGAATCGTATCATGTCCAAAAACTCTCGCCATGATGCCGTCAAGATATCTGCTTAATACCCTGGCAGTGTCAGCCACTGTCTCCCCTCTGTTCAACTGAATGTCATTACTGCTGAGGAAAATAGCCTTTCCGCCCATTTGGTTCATTCCGATTTCAAAAGATACCCGTGTACGGGTAGAAGATTTCTGGAAAATCATGCCCAAGGTTTTATCTTTAAGAATAGGACGGCGAATACCCATTCTTTCTTCCATTTTGAGTAATTTGGTAGTATCAAAAACGAACTGTACTTCTTCTGAAGTCAGATCGTGGATGGATATAAAATTTTTACCTTTCAATTTTCCCGGCATTTTTTCATCCTACTTTCCAAATTTCTGTTTTAAAATACCCTCTAATTTTGGTTCGCCAATTTCTTCTAATTCATAGTAAACCCTGACAGAAGGTTTCTTGATTTTAATGATTCTGCGAAGATCAATAGGAGTACCAATGACGACCGCATCAATATCTTTAGCAGCATTGATCGTCTCTTCCAACTCTTTAATCTGTTGATCGGAATAACCGAGAGCTGGAATGATCTCTTCAATCTGTGGGTATTTTGTGTAAGCTTCTTTGATGGAGCCGACAGTATAAGGTCTTGGATCGACAATTTGAGCGCCCCATTTCTTAGCGGCAAGATAGCCAGCGCCAATAGATAACTCACCATGAGTGAGGGTCGGACCGTCTTCGACCACAAGTACTTTTTTACCCTGTATTATCTCAGGATTCTCTACGAAAATCGGAGAAACGCCATCAATGATGATGGCTTTTGGATTTACTGCCATGCAATTTTCCCGGACTACCATGATGTCTTCCAGGTTGGCAGAATCTTCTTTGTTGATAATGATGTAGTCAGCCATGCGGATATTGGTTTCGCCAGGATAATAGGAGATCTCATGGTATGGTCTGGTGGGATCTGCCACGACAAATTTCATGTCTGAAAAGTAAAATGGAGTGTCATTGTTACCGCCGTCCCATAAAATAATATCTGCTTCTTTTTCTGCTGCACGAAGTATTTTTTCATAATCTACACCGGCATAAATAACAGCATTCATGGCAATATATGGTTCATACTCTTCCATTTCTTCAATGGTGCATTTATGTTTTTTCAGGTCTTCGAGTGTAGCAAAACGCTGTACCGCTTGCTCTGCTAAATTGCCATACGGCATTGGATGACGGATGGCTACAACCTTTTTTCCCATTGCTGTCAAGATCTTCACTATTTTACGACTGGTCTGGCTTTTCCCGGATCCTGTTCTAACAGCACAAACAGAGATAACCGGTTTGATGGAACGTAAAGCTGTCTGATTATAACCCATCAACCAGAAATCAGCGCCGGCTGCATTTACTAAAGAGGCTTTATTCATGACTACTTCATGTGGCTGGTCAGAATAAGCGAAAACAACTATATGAATGGTTAGTTTTTTGATTAATTCAGCCAATTCTTCTTCTGGATATATAGAAATTCCTTTTGGATATAATGTTCCGGCAAGTTCTTTTGGGTACTTCCTGTCGTCTATATTAGGAATTTGTGTGGCCGTAAAGGCTTTAACATCATAGGCTTCATTATCACGAAAATATACATTAAAATTATGAAAATCTCTTCCAGCTGCGCCCATAATCAATACATTTTTTTTCATCACGTTTTATCCCCCGATAATTTTATCAATTTTTATTTCAGTAAATGGTTGACGATGTCCTAATCTTCGATGTTCATTGGTTTTGTTGCGGTAAAAAAATACATCGATTTTTTTGTGAAGACCATTTTTCACCACAGAACCCTGAACTTTACATTGATTTAAAATCTTTGGATCCGAAATAACTGAATCATTCTCTATTAATAAAGGGATAAATTCTATCTTATCCCCTGCTTCTTTGTTTAATTTTTCAATTTTAATCAAAGAACCTTCAGCTACTTTAAACTGCTTTCCACCAGTCTCAATAATTGCAAACATAAAATACCCTCCTATAAAACGTACTCTTCTCTTTATTGTTGCCAAACAAATATGATAATTGCTGAAAACTTTAAAGTCAAATGAAGACTAACTAAAATAATTAGATATACTAGTAAGGGATTGAGAAGAAAAGAGGTAAACTACAAATGCAGATTATATCAACGGAAAAAGCGCCAAAAGCGATCGGACCTTATTCCCAGGGTGTAACTATCGCTGTTAATCAACCGGTAGTCAGTTTAATATTTGTTTCCGGACAAGGGGCTATACAACCGGAAAAAAATGAATATATCCCCCTTTCTGTGGCTGAGGAGACTAAAATTGCGCTCACGAATATTCAGCATATTTTGGAGGAAGCTGGATCTGACATTTCAAAAGTAGTGAAAACAACCGTTTTTCTCGCTAATTTAAATGATTTTCAAGCCATGAATGAAGTATATGCCACCTTTTTTACGCAGAATCCTCCCGCAAGAAGTACCATTGAAGCTTCTAAGCTGCCTAAAGGCTTCAAAGTGGAAATTGAGGCAATCGCTTTCAGGTAATTGTACTCAATAAGTGATCATTTCGTCTAATTGACCAGGTAAAAAACGAATTCTAATACTCACTTGATTGGGTGCACATAAGATAAATTCATACCCATGAGAGATCCAACCAGTTTTGATACAAATTTTATCAGGACAACCTGAGCTAATCACCCTAATCCGGTTGTTTTTTACTTCTAACAACATCTGACTTATCTTACCTTCAACCGGTATTATAGCTTCTTTGTGAAG
>JAJFUD010000043.1 GCA_021372585.1 bacterium | reverse complement strand
CATCCATTCATATTGAGTAGGGGGTCCTCCTATTGCAGA
Organism: bacterium; assembly: GCA_021372585.1. Lineage (GTDB taxonomy): Bacteria > Caldisericota > Caldisericia > UBA6126 > UBA6126 > UBA6126. The sequence goes on along the minus strand of JAJFUD010000043.1, from coordinate 11,227 downwards.
AGGCCAAGAAGTAGTTGTTTTTAAATTATTAAACATACCACCTACTCCCCATAATACGCTTTTAAATGGATTGAACCAACCTTCAGCTTCAGCTCTTTTTCTAAATGCTTCTTTTGATTCGCCTGGATTTCTCCCTATATTCTTTTGCATTAGACCAACATCGCCCGTATCATAATTTACGGATTCAGGATTAAAGGAGGTAGATTCATATTTTATTGTTGCCAATATTAAATTTCCGACATCAACCAAACCAAGAGATGTTTGCCCCCAAACATCAGATGAATAATAAAAACCAAGTTGAGTATTCCAATTCTTATTCTCAAAACTTACAGCAGTTCCTATTAGTGTTTTCAAATCTTTTTCCGTCCATTTTCTACCTGATTTTCCAAATTCTTTTTTACTAAGTCCTGTCTCTGACCAATTTATCCCTATTTCACTTAGTAGACCCATTTCACTCGCGATTGCTGCCCCTATTGTGACATGATAAAACGCAGTATAAGGATCTTTAAAGGCTTTGTTCACATTTGCAAGTTCTCCCCAACCACCTGGACTCATAAAAGAAGCGACATCTTTAATCAAACTACCTAATTCATTATATTGGAAATATCCTTCTTGATTAAGGTCCCAAATCGCGTCATTTAATCCTTTTTCGATTTCTTTTGCTGTGTTTGCGCTTCCACCACTTTTAGCGGTTACTTTAGCAATCGGATTCCCATATTGATCGTAACCATAAGTAATCGTATAGTTTCCACAATCTTCAGTTCCTATTTCTGTTTCCATAGTAGAGTCACTTGGTCTGAATGTGATATGTGGATTCCTCATCCCATTTATTGGATCATCAGATCCCCAGTAAGAGTAACCACCACCACCACATCCGTCAGAAACACTTATCATTCCCATCAAACCTGGTGTTTCAGGCTTGTCATTAATATCAGGAAGGCTTGGGGGAGAAGGCTGTAAGTCACTCAAAGAACATCCATACGGAGAATTCAGGTTGGCGACATTGAACTGACCAAAACGGGAGGGGGTGTTGGTGTTCTGGGGGGAATAGCCCGTCTCGCTGTCCCACAGGCACTCCTCGGCCCTTATTTTCTTCACCCGTTCGGTCAGCTGGTCTCCAATATTCATCGTATAAGTATCGGTGGTATCGGTGGTATCGGTGGTATCGGTATTATTGGCTTCCTGTACATAAAAATAACCGTAAGGTAGAAAAATATTTTGTCAAGAAAAAATAAGGGAAATTTTCAAAGTAAATACTATTTTTTTATCTTGTCTTATCCAGCCAGTTCTGACCTCATTTCTGATACAGTTGCATAGGGGGCGAATTTGTATCAGGAGTTTATGCAGGTAGACCAAAAATCTGGTATAGCAAGATTTTCCTTGAAAAGTAAAAAAAGCATTAAACGGAGAAGGGGGGATTCGAACCCCCGGAACACGTAATTGCGTTCATCTGCTTTCGAGGCAGACGCTTTCAACCGCTCAGCCACCTCTCCAAATTGGTATTATCATACCAAAAAAGCTTGTTGAAATAAAGCTTTAGCCTCTTTTGCTTTGAAAAAAAGACTGCATCTTTTCCCGAATCGGTTGTTCGAGAATACCACCTTGAATGTGGATCTCAGGGAAATCCTGCATCGAGATCTGCTTATACACAGTAAAGATACCGGTTACAGGATTAGGAAGTCCGTAATAGAGAGCCCGCATTCTCGCTAATCGAATCGCTCCCATACACATCATACAAGGCTCCATCGTGACAAATAAGTCTGCCTCATTCAGTCGCCAATCATGGAGAAATTTCGCTGCTTTCTTCAAGGCGATTATCTCTGCATGAGCGGATATATCGTTACTTTGCCTGGTTTCATTCTGTCCGATGCCGATAATCTGGTCATGCAAGACTACCAAACCAGCAACAGGTACTTCATCGCCTTCTGACTGGTGCAAACTGGACAAAGCTTCTTGCATATAGCGTTGGACATAATGATCCCTGTTCATCAGGCGTAACTTTTTTCCCGAATCTCTTCCTGGATTTTCTTGAAGCTCAAAAATCGGGAGGAATGAATTTGTCCACTCTGAAGAGCCATTTTTACCTGGCAGTTCGGCTCGGAGGTATGAGAACAATTGCTATAAGCACAAAGCTGGGAAAATTTAGTTATATCAGGAAAGTAGAGTCCGGAATTAAACTGCCCAACAAACCCTAATTGCTTGATCCCGGGTATATCAGCGATAAAAGTATCTTGATTCAGTTGATAAAATTTGGAATAAGTGGTGATATGGTGTCCCCTGGTTTGATTGACCGAATCATGCGCCGTCACAAGGTCTATTCCAGTAATTTCTTTCACAAGGGAGGTTTTGCCGACCCCTGATACTCCTAAAAATAGGCTTTTTTTGTGCTGCATGGCATGAGTAAGCTCCTTTAATCCGGCTTTCGATTTGGTGGAGGTTTCTAATACCGTGAATCCCGCTTGTCTGTAAATCAAAGAGGTGTCTTCTCCTAACAATGGTAAGTCTATTTTGTTTTGAACCAGGACGACTTGCATACCCCCGGACAGCACTGCCACAATCATTCTATCGATCAGACCCAGAGGTGTATCCGGATGTTGGCGAGAAGTGATGATAAACACTTGGTCAAGGTTGGCTGCCATGATTTTGCTTCGATAAGGGTATCTGACGGACTCTCTGCTTAAAATGGTTCTGGGCGTTTTAATCTCATGGATTAAGGCTATCTCCTCCAGTAATTCAAACAAGACTTCATCACCGAGGGTTACCTTTGTAACTGACTTTTCCCGTCCGGAAACCGAAAGATTCTTCAGCTTGGTGACAAAGATCGAACCGTTTTCGGAAAGAACCTTAACCTGAAACCCTGTCTCAATAATGATGCCGGATGTTAAATCAGGTTTAGCCAACGGTTAGAATTCTGGTTCCGGGAAATAAGCGATAGAGATGGTTCCCGGTCCGGAATGAGAGCCAATCGTGGAAGCAATAGAGGTAACATATAATTCAGTGGGAGAGAAAAGGGATTCAATCTGCTTTTTGTACCATAATGCCGTCTCTTCATTATTGCAGTGACCAATCGCAATCCAGTATTTTTTGCCTGGAATCATCGTTTTTTTCATGGTTGATAATAATTTCTTCTTTAAACCGTTTTGCCCAAAAGCATTGGACAATGGATGCAGTGAGCCATCTTTTTCAGTATGAAGCAACGGTTTCAGATGCAACAAGTTAGCGATAAAGCCTTTTGAAGTGCTTAATCTTCCTCCGCGTATCAAATATTTCAGATCCCGAACAGTAAAAACCTGTTTTTGGTGCTCCATAGCGGTTTGAACCAATTTGATGGTCTGGTCGAGAGTTTTCCCTTTTTCGATGGCTTTGGCAGCGACAAGGGTGATCAATCCCAATCCCACACAAATGGTATTGGTATCGATCACAATGATTTTATCAGATATCGTTTTTGCTACCCGCTTAGCAGTATCTACTGAAGCACTCAGACTCCTTGCCATAATCAGGCATAAAGTGGAGTCAAAGTACTTGTTGGTCCAATCCATCATCCTCTTCAGATCGGGTTGTAACAATTGGGAAGTTTTTGGAACGACAGTGGAAGATTCCATCTGTTGATAGAATTCTTCATCGGTAATCGTTGCCTCATCTATATGAGTGATCTCGCCCATATTGATTTTGAATGGAATGCGATGAATATTATACTTAGCAACTAACTCTTCAGGTATATCCGAACAAGTATCGGTTACCAACGCGATGGAATGATTGACATCCCCATAGATATCCTTCTCTTGTTGAAAAATGTCATCAATTTTTTCTTGCTGTATCGCGCCAAAATTCCTTAATTCTTCAAACACCTTTCCAGGCATATTGGTATGAATATGAACCCTGATTTTGGTAGGAGAACCTACTACTACTGTGGAATTTCCAACTTCAGCTAACACTTCCTTGACCCTCTTTTGGTCAATCTGCATTCCGATCACCATACATTCTGTGCAATAACGATATTCGCTGGATTCTATTGAAGTGTGGTCAGCATGGGATTCAGCTGATGTTTCAGAAGTATTGAACCATTTCTCCCGATTCATTCTTCCTTGTTCTGCAAAATTCATAACACCTTCCAGTATATATACAAAACCTTGTGCGCCTGCATCTACTACATTTGCTTTTTTTAATACTTCCATCTGTTCTTTGGTCTTTTTTAAGCTCACTCTGGCAACTTCCAGAGAATGGTAGAATAAATCTGCAAAATCAAGCATCTGTGAAGATTGGTTTACTAAATATTCCGACCAGTCTCGTATCACTGTCAAAATGGTGCCTTCCTTGGGTTTTGAGACAGCTTCCACTGATTTATCAGAAGCAATTTTGGCTGCTTGAGCAAAATCAACCGTGGTGACTTTTCGATATTTTTCTAACCCTTCCGATAATCCTTGAAAAAACTGAGCCAGGATAGCACCGGAGTTTCCTCTGGCTGCCATCAACGCAGTTTCCGCTACTGCTTTTGAGGCTTCTGAGATAGAAGAGATCTTCATGTATTCAGCGTTATCTGCCAATGCTTTTAAGGTGCCACCCATATTGGTTCCCGTATCCCCATCTGGAACAGGAAAAACATTGATGTCGTTTAACTGTTTTTCTCTCTCCATTAACCACTTTGCTCCGGCTAAGATTGCTTTTGCAAAACGCACCCCATCTATGAATTCTATTTTTCGTCTCTGCTTTTCCATTATGTCACCTTAATACAAGAGATTGTTTAAATCATAATGAAATTTCACCTATTTTCAATGAATAGATAATTGTAATGTATAATAAAGAGCGAAGTTGCAGAATGGAAAGCAGGTATATTATGTGTAAGACCATGAAAACATGTTTATCGATCATTATTATTGGCTTACTATCTATTTCATCATTGAATGGGAACTTACAAGCAATCAACCAAGAAGATATTACGGAAAAAGTAGCATTAATGTCTTCTTTTACAGAGTATTTTCACGCAGAAGAAGCTTTTGCTTACAACGAAAGACTTACGCTGGATGATTTCGAAGGTCGTCAATCCGGAACAGAGGAGAACAACCAAACGGCAAATTGGATACGCAATCAATTCATAGAATTTGGTTTGAAACCTTTTCAAAACTCCTCCTATTTCCAAGAATTTAAAACGCCTTATTATGAAGTCAACTCTCCGTTATCCTTTGAAGTGAATAATTCCTCCCAGACTATTCAGATGGAGTATCGTAAACACTTTGTCGTCTATCCCTACTCCGGTTCAGGTATGGCTGACAGCCAGGTCATTTTTGCAGGATTTGGCATTACGGATGAAGAATCGCAATATGATGATTATGATAAGATACAAGCGAAAGGAAAGATTGTATTTATTCTGAATGGTTGGCCATCTTTTGTAGCAGTTCACACCTATGATGGCTATAACACCCGGTATAAGATTAAAAATGCTTTTGACCACGGAGCGGTGGGTGTCATCCTCTCCCCCAGACCGACTGACGCAGAACTGGTGCCTTTAAATATGAAATTTGCCTCCGGGTACACTTACGAACTCCCTTGCTTGTATGTGAACAAAAATACTGCCCCGACTTTTTTTGAGAATAATCCGGTTACCCTTTCCTCTCTGTTGAAATCAATCGAAGAAACAAAAAAGCCTCAATCCATACCCCTTCCGGTCACAGTTTCGTTTGAAGTGCACATTACTGCTGAAACAAGAAATACACAAAATGTGATTGGTTACCTTCCTGCTCTTGACCCGGATTCTGAGGAGTCGATCGTGATAGGTGCTCATTATGACCATCTTGGAAAAGATCAGATAACAGGTGATATTTTTCGAGGAGCCAATGACAATGCTTCGGGAACAGGGGTGATGTTAGAACTGGCTAGTGCTTTAAGCGAGTTGCCTATTGCTTTAAAAACCAATATTGTGTTTATTGCGTTCAGTGGAGAGGAAGAAGGATTGGTCGGCTCTCAGTTTTACGTAAAAAACCCTTTGTTTCCCCTAAAAAAAATGAGAGCGATGATTAATCTCGACATGGTTGGCACCGGAGAGGGGGTACTTTACGCTGGTACCAGCTCCACGCTTTATCCGGAACTGAGTGAAACAATTCAAGAATCAGCGGCGTATCAAGATTTGAATATTGTATTCAACGCCAATTTATTATATCCGGGTTCGGATCATTATCCCTTTCATATGAATAAAGTGCCTTCTGTGTTTTTCTTTCAGGACAATCCCACGGATATTGGAGGATATCACACATTAAAAGATACCATGGATAGTATCAGCCAGGAAGATCTTGGAAGATGTGGCAATATTGCGATTCTAACCACTTTAATTCTTAGCGACGTTATTTGGATGGAGATTAATGATCCAAAGACGCTGCCAAACCATCCGAGAATGAAACTAACAGGCACAGTGTTTGGACTTGAAGGCACAAGTTACATTTTAAAAATAGGCGATTATAAGCTTTCAAGCGATTCTGATGAACCATTTGAAGCATATTTGCCATTACAAAGTGGTGACAATACATTTGAATTTCTTCTCACAACAGAGGAGGAGACGGTAGTGAAAAAATTTCCCTATTTATTGAAAGCGAAAGTAGATCAAAACCTAATCGCCGATTTCAATCAGGATCTATCGGTGAATCTGAAAGACCTTACTTTATTCGCCAGATATTACGGGATGAACGCACCAAGCTACCAGTTTCGGTCACAGTTTGACTGTAACCTGGATAAAATCATTGATGAAGCGGATATGAATATTCTGAATTCAGTTTGGGGATACTCTACTCAATAGAAGATCCAATTTCCTGAAACGTCTTGCCGGGATAGATCATGAGGAACAGCTGAGCGATTTTATTCGCCAATTCCACCAGGTCGAAGGCATCATGTAAGTCTTTCCCGATGGAAAAACTACCGTGGTTTTTCCATAAAACAAGGGGTTGCTTAAGAATTTTTTTGGAAGTCTGTTCTGCAAGGGAGAGAGATCCAGGTTGGATTTGATCCAGGAATCCAATTCCATATGGGTAATATCGTTCATATTCAGAATGCATCGTCTGCATGATTTGATTCATTAACGATTCCTTGTTTTCATCCATTCGGTGAGTAATCGCTATCAATTCAGTAGGATGAGTATGAAATAACGCATAATCAGGAAGGTTGTTCTGCAGAATAGCCTGATGAATCAACAGATGCGTCAGCCATTCCGTACTGGGTAAAAATGGGGTTTCAGCAGTATCTCCATGCCATACCTGGTATTTTGTTCCGCCCTTTGTAATATGAAGAATTCCATAACTGTTCTCTTGAAGATGCTGACAGTCTCGAAAGCGTACACCGGTTTTTTTTAACAGAATGGTTTCATGGTTCAGCTCAGGAATAGGAAAATCAAGTAGAACTTCGCGGCAAGATTGCTCTGGAGGTTTTATTCCGGGGCAACGAATTGAAAAGTTGCCGGCATGACTCTCTGCCCAACCTTTTTTCTCCGCATTATTCGCCAAGGAGATGATAACAGGGGTGATATCACATATGTAGCTTGATAAATACATTAGGTTTGACTCCATGGTTATTCGTCCTCCAATACAATACTGCTTAACAGATCAAACGATGGTTCCAACTGGGTTCGCAGTGTTTGAAACAACTGCATGTATTGTTGATATAATGAAACAGATCCGGAAGGGGACACCGTTTTGCCGGAGGTAAAACAGGCATTTTTGCTGATATCCTCAGCCGTAAAGACTTTTAATCCGATTCCTGCGAGGATAGCCGCCCCATACACGGCTCCTTCAGTCGATTCTATCGGAGTGATGGTTCGGTTGATCACATTGGCCAGGATTTCCCCCCACAGTTTGCTCTTTGCTCCTCCGCCCGTCACACGGATTTCTCTTATGTTTCCTTTGTCTAACGAAAAAGCATCAAAGGAATCACGAAGACTGTAGCAGATGCCTTCCATTATCGCCCTGATGAAATGGGCTTTTTTGTGCTTTAAGCTCAATCCGAAAAAAACGCCTTTTGCATAAGGATTATTACGAGGCGTTCTCTCTCCGGTCAAATAGGGAAGATACAGCAATCCCTCCGATCCGGGAGGAATCTTCTCAGCACTGTCTGTCAACAACTCATACGCATCAGTTTTCGAAAGCGCTTCTATCAGTAGTTCTTTCTCGCCAAAATTCTCTTTAAACCAATTAAAGCTCTCTCCGGCTGATAACGTGATCCCTACCAGTGCCCATTTTCCGGGGAAGCTATGGCAAAAACAGTGAATTTTTCCTTTTGGAACCGCTTTATACTCATCGGTAGATACAATAATCAGTCCGGCGGAATCGATTGAAATGGTAGCGATATCGTTCGAAAGTGCCCCCGCTCCGATGATTCTTGAAATCGAGCTTCCAGCGCCTGCTATAATGGGAATCCCGGAGGGTAACCCTATTTTCAAAGCGGTCTCATCGTTTAGATAACCACTCACAGCCGTTGATTCCATTGTATCTGGTAGCAAGTAAGGGGAGATATTCAGATTCATCAGCATTTCCCTGGACCATTTTCGCTTTTCTACATTAAATAAGGCTGTTCCGGAAGCATCTGTCACATCCGAGACGATCTCTCCGGATAACTTATACCGGATATAGTCTTTGGGAAGCATGATTTTACCAACCCTGGAGTATAGCTCAGGTTCATTCTCCTGCACCCACTTGATTTTAGGTGCTGTGAAATTGGCGTATAGGTTGTTACCGGTAAAACGTAGTATGTTTTCTTCCCCAATGTCTTTGGTAATATTGATTGCCTGATGAATGGAGCGTTGATCGTTCCACAAAATACAAGGACGCAATACCCCACCCGAACCAGTAATCAAAACTAATCCATACATCTGTCCGGATAAACCTATCCCAACGACTTGCGTTGGGGATACTTTTGAGATTCTGAGTAATTTAATTAAGCACTCCAGGGTCCCGTCCCACCAATCTTCAGGATTCTGCTCAATCCATAGAGGCTTCGGAATCTGGAAAGCATGTGGGCTCCACGTGGAGCAAACCTTATTGCCAAGAGAGTCAATCAGAATAGCCTTCACGCCAACTGCTCCGATATCGATCCCAATCAAATAATTTTCAGCCATCTATCCATTCTCCCGTATTTTCTTTTATCATTTTTGATGATCAAGCCCACTCTATATTGGATGGAAATAGTGTAACATTGAATTTTTCCGGTGCAATTTGCAACCATGGTCAATTTATGCTGTTTATTGCGTTAGTGTCTGGAAATGACAAAGATAATCCTTATACTCTAACTGTTTATCCGATATGATTGATATGGATGGGGGTTAATTTGAAAGAGTCTTGGTACGAACAGTGGTGGTTCCTTTTATTGATGGTTGTTGTCGCTGTAGTCGTCATTGTGAATGTGAATAAACAAAAAGTCGAAACCTCTATTAAAGATAGCATATCCAAATCTGTCAGCTACGACTATTACCCTAAAATCGGCGATGTCATTATGATTGGTTCAAAAGAAGCCGGTGGTGGAATCATCGCCAGGAATCCCCTTTATCTGAATGAATATATCGAAGCTGGCAAAGCCAATGACACCATCAAACAGGCTAAATTAGAAGGCACCGATAAAGTCTTTATCCTCAAACAATACACGGTCGCTATTGTCATGGATATCTACCCGGATACAAGCATAGTCAAGGTCAGAATTCTGGAAGACCAGCATTACGGAGAAGCAGCCTATACGCTGGATATCTACTGCAAAATCAAAAAAACCATCTACGAATAGTTTTTGTAAAAGGGTTTGATTGATGACAATAACCTATAACATTGGGGACAAATCATCTTTCAACCCATTAAAACCAGCCATTAACTTGAGAAATAGAAGAATGCGGCTAATATATTATTGAAAAACAAATTAGTCGGAGTTAAGTATGTATATAGATCGTTCCATGGAATTAGCCCTAACAAAGCTAAAAAGCATGTTTTCAATTATTCTGTTAACGGGCTCAAGACAGGTCGGAAAAACAACGTTATTAAAGCATTTGTTTCAAGATTTACCTTATCTTACACTAGATGACCCTACTCTTTTGCAAAGCATTGTTGAGGAGCCGGGAAATTTTCTTAAAAAACACTCACCACCGCTGATTATTGATGAGGTTCAATACGCACCTATCCTCTTTCGCTATCTTAAAATGAAAGTGGATGAAAATAATGAAAAAGGTCAATTCTTTCTCACGGGATCACAACAGTTTCATCTAATGAAAAATGTAAGTGAAACCTTAGCGGGACGCATTGGAATAATCAATTTACTCGGTTTATCCTTAAGAGAGATTCAGGGAGTCCATGATTATGATTATTTCATTCCAAAAGAACCCTATTTCCAAACAAGACAAAAAACTGTAACAAAAATTTCCTATTGGGAGCTGTGGAAAATTATCCACAAAGGTGCCATGCCAGCTTTATACGCCGATAATATTGATTGGCAAATGTTTTATAGCGCTTATATTAAAACCTACATTGAAAGAGATGTCCAACAATTAACACAGGTTGGGGATAATTTACGCTTTCTGACATTTATGACAGTCATAGCTAACAGAACAGGACAATTGCTGAATTTAACTTCAATAGCCAGAGATGTAGGTATTAGTATAACAACGGCAGAGAGATGGTTATCCATTCTTTTAGCAAGTAACGTGATTTACTTATTAGCTCCCTTTCACAACAACCGTTTGAAACGAGCCATTAAAACACCAAAGCTATATTTTTTGGATACAGGTTTGGCAGCGTATCTCACAAAATGGAATAATACGGAGGTTTTAGAATCTGGAGCTATGAATGGAGCCTTTTTTGAGACATTTGTCGTGGGAGAAATTTTAAAAAGCTATTTTAATGCAGGCATTTTACATCCTCCTCTCTATTTTTACCGAGATAAAGAGGGAGTTGAAATAGATCTATTGATCGAAATTAATGGGTTCGTTCACCCGCTTGAAATTAATAAATCATCCAATCCAACCAAATCAAATATCAAAGCATTTGATAATCTGGAAAAAAATGTAGAAAACATTGGTGAGGGTGGTATTATATGTCTATATGACGACTACTTACCAATTGGCAAGAAACATGCCATTATCCCTGTCCATTGGTTATAATTATTTATTAAAGCCTTCCCAGTCGACCTAAATATAGAACGATCACATTCTTTACCTTATCAGCTTTTTATATTTTTCACCTTCCCAACAGCAACGGTCTCTGAGAAAAAAAGTGCG
>JAJFUD010000040.1 GCA_021372585.1 bacterium | reverse complement strand
ATAATAATAAGACATTGCTGTTGAAAGTAATGGCCGGCATAAAGCCGGCCGAGAACGCAAAGTAATTAAATACCGATATTCAAAGCTGCTTGTCGAACAGCTTCTTCATCAAGAAAGTTCAAGTTCTTCTGAAAACCATAGATCATACTTCCATTGCCCAGGCTATTAATAAGCCGCGGATATCCCCGACTAACCGTACTGATAGCTTCGATGGCTGCCGGAGAGAAGATGGGATGATTAGCTCCAGCCAACTTTAATTGATGATCCAGATAGAGACCAGTCTCTTCTTTACTTAATGGGGTCATCTTGAATCGCATAATCACTCTTTGCTGCAACACCTGATGATGATTGACAGCTAGTCGGGACGATAAATGTGGCAATCCACATAGAATTAGCACAAACGGGTTTTGCGAATCCATGGCAAAATTAAACAACAAATGCAGATCGCTTAGAAATTGGGTGCTGGCCAAGTGCATCTCATCCAGAATAATAACTGGTAAAATTCTCTTCTCGTGATATAGTTCCCTGATGGAATCCTGCAGCTGTTTAAACAGGTCCACCTTGCGGAATTGAGGTTCAAGGTCCAGAGAATATGCAATTCCACGATAGAAATCGCTCACTGTAACGGTGGATAAAGCAAAATAAACCACTTTGAACAGAGCCGAGTTTAAATCACTGGTAAAAGCCCTAATTCCAGAGGTTTTGCCACAACCGGCCTCGCCTACCACCAAGCCAATACCTCGTTTGTCTTTTAAATATTCCAAACGAGCCAGGAGTTCAAGGTGGGCAGAAGACTGAAACATATCCTTAGCTTTAATCTCTTTGCTAAAGGGGTTGGCAGCCAGTGAATAAAAAGCTTTGTACACAACCATCACCTCGGTTTCTTGGATAAGGCTGCACTAAAGCTGATGGATGAGCACTCATCTTCGGTTCCTGTTTTATCAGAACGGGTTCTTTTCATACGGGCATTGTCATCTGGCCTGACCAGAGTAATATGGATAGGGGGTTGGTCTTCCGGGTAAATCCAGGCCTCATCCAATTCCTCGGGATCAAATCGCACCTCGATTTTTTCTCCGATCAAAGAACCGGGCACTTCGAATATAGTGTTTTTGATGGAAATAGTGGCATCATTGTTTACCCGGCGCTGCTCCCGGCGTAGAAAAAAGGATACTAGGCTGCTGGGGTCGTCAACCGTCTTGAGACAGGATAGTTGAGACATATATTTTTCAAGAGGCGTCATACCCAAACCGGTGTGTATTTTCCTGTGATAGTCATCTTCCAACCATTGCAGGAAGGTCCGGTTTAGTTCCTCAAGAGGGAGCATTTCGGTTGAAATCAGCGGAAGAAAGCGTTTTCTGACCGTGGAGAAAAACCGTTCAATTTTACCTTTTGAGGCAGCATCCCGCACTTGAGCATGGATAACCGTGGTTCCCATGCGGGCGCAACCTTCATGAAAGATCGATGAGCGGTACACCTTCCCATTATCGAGGTAGACCAGAGGGGGAATTCCTCTGCGGATAACCGCCTTCAAGTAGACGTCTTTCATGACATTGAAATTCTGCTTGGTGCTGAAGTAGGCGAAAGGAATTATTCTCGAAGCGTCATCAATGAACGCGAAAAGATATGCTCTTTTGCGTTTTCCCTCTTCCAGAACATATGGTCCTGTTAGCATATCACCCTGCCATAAATGATTCACCTCTTCAAAGGCGAACTTTTTACGGTCCTTGCTTCGCGAGATGCTTTCCCGGCCTTTAATCTTGGAAAGCTGTTTTTGCTTTAAGAATCGAAACAGAGTATGGTAGGAGAATGCTTCCGGCTCAAAGAGATTCTCTTTGATCATCTGGTCATAAAGAAGCCTTACCGTCCATTCCGGATGCAAAAGGCGGTAGGCGATAATCTCCTCGGCCATATCCGGGGAGATAGTCCGGGGAACAGCTTTGTCCTGGCGAACCTGTGGCAGCAAGCCATCCAGGTTTTCTCTGCGGTAAGCGGTAATCCAGCGCTGCAGGGTCTTTTTGCAGTATTGCCGCAGCCCATAATGGGGAACATCGTGAACCCGGTCAACCAGATCGTCCAGATAAGCTCCCGGATCATCCACCGTGTGCTGGAGCACAGGAGCTATCAGGCCATAGCGGAACATGGCAACATCCATTTTTTCTTGCTTGTTCAAACTCAAAACAAACACCTCCATGAATGGAGGCTAACCGGTCAGCCATTTAGTCGACACTCTCATTGTAAACTGAGAAGGCCGGTATATTCGAGGCAAAGCTTGTGTGGGTAATTAGCTTTTGCATGATAGGCCTCTTTTACTGTACAATGAAAGTGCCATAAAGTTAACCGGTGTGTGGTCAGAGCGTTGGTCAATCATTTCGATTGATTCACTTGGGGAAGTGTACTCCAACCAACCCAGTAACCTTATGGCTTTTTCTCGTATATCTCCCGACAGGGGCTCGTAAAATCCCTTATCACGGAAGGACAATATAATGGCGCTGAGATTGCGCTTGAAACGCTTTTCATAAAAGTTTAAAAGTTGTCGGGAAATGAACGTTTTTACCCCATCCAGGAAATGCTCACGCAGCGCCGTAAGAATCGTATTTCGGGGATATTGGAAAAACGGCAGCAGAAACCAGGGTAAAAGAGATAGGGTTCTGCCGCAATGAGGGCAGAGATAGCGACAGATATCCAATTCCCAGACTTTATCTTTTTCAGGAATGTGGCGTTGATAGTAGCCATGCCGTACCATACTAACGAAATGATTACATTGGGGACAGTGATCAAAGGTTGGATAAGGAATCTCTTCACGAGAATGATTCCGTAGAACGGATTGATTGATAGCCCAGATAACTTGCAATGTAAAGACCTCCTCTATTAATCTGCTCAGAGTTTAGCAGATTAAAGAGATTGGGTCTATTTCCGAAAGAACACAGTATTTGCTACTTGTACCACTCTTTTTGGTACTTTTATTGTGCTTCCCAACACCTCGGATATCAGTAGGATATTCTAATTCACATACCGCCAAAAGACTTTTGTGCTGTTTCATGGTTTCACCAAAAAAACTCAGAAAATTCCGCAAAGAGAGATTGAACGGGCATTGCGATATAAAGACGATTATGAAAGAAGGTGTGACAATGAGTAAAGCAGGAGCAAAGTTTTCCGAAGTGAAAGAGCTTTTACTGAAGGACGAAGAATTCAAAGCTGAATACGAAAAGCTGAAACCGCGCTATGATGTGATTTCGCAAATCATCGAAGCACGAACTAGTCAAAATATTACCCAGGAAGAATTGGCGCTTCGGGTTGGGACTCAGAAATCAAATATCAGCCGCCTGGAAAGCGGGACGTACAATCCATCCCTGGACTTTCTGTCGAAAGTTGCCCGTTCCCTTGGCAAAGAGGTACAGGTTACTTTGAAATAACTATTGTTGAGAAGCTTATAAAGAAATGCGTGACACCATAGATGACTATAAAAAGGCGTTGAGAAATCAGCGCCTTTTTTAATCTCAAATCGTCTACGGGCAGGAATAACGATCTCCTGCTCTTTTCTTTTTCGGCTGATTGTATTTTGAGAACAATCGTCACCCGCCAAGGGGAGAAATGGAAGAATGCAAATGGATCATTTTGATGGATTGTGTGCTTTTACCGCTTTTTCCCCAACAATTCTTCAACAGAAATATCCAAGGCTTTCGCAATCGCAACGATCTCATAATCCTGGACCAGACGGTATTGCCCTTCAAGGCGGGAAAGACTCGTCGGGCTGATGTCCAAACCCACGGTTTGCAGTTTCGCCAGAAAATCCTTCTGCTTTATTTTTCTTGCCTTCCGAAGGGCAACGACCTTGGCTCCGATCATGTTTTTGTTGCCGGGCGGGTTCTTTCGTGGTTTCATAACCTTCGCACCTCACTGTTCTTCCCATCAATTTTAGGTGAGGACACGATAGTTTTAATGCGGATGTCGCAGTAAAATTGAAAATAAGTCGATGTTCGCAGTAAAATTGAAAGGGGTTTGGTCTAAAGATGAGACAGAAACTGGTTGTTTCACGGGACATAAGCACATCAAGCTGGATTATGAGTGATGGGAAACACTCCCTTTTTATCCGGCCTAAAATCAGGCAAAGGAAATTTCGGTCATGAAAAAGGCGTCTCTCAATGAAAAGCTGGAAAAAGAAAGGGGGAAACTCAACAAGCTTGGGGAGGAAGCCTTGAAAAACGGTATCTCCCCCACCCAGGATGAGGCATTTATGGCGCAGAACCGCAAGGTTGACGCTTTGGTAGTCAAGATAATCAAGGAGCAAGAACGGCACAGGAAAAACCGGCAG
>JAJFUD010000038.1 GCA_021372585.1 bacterium | reverse complement strand
CTCCGTCCCCGTGGGAATGCAATGGGAGAGGGAGATAAAAAATGTCAAGAAAATTGGGAGCCATCTTGGTAATATTGTTATTGGCAGGAGTGAGTATTATCCCTAACGGTTGTCGAAGCGAAAAAAGTCAGCCAATCAAAGAGGCAGGAAGCTGGGAACTACCGATAGTGGTGAATAATGGTAAAGCCGTTGAGAATGAGATCATCAAGATGCCAGATTATATCAAGCAGATCGGAGCCAAAGCGGTTCTGCTTGAGTTTAATGCCACTTGGGGAGCGCCTTGTTTGACAGAAATACCCTATTATCAGGATTTTTATGATAAGTATAAAGAGCAAGGATTGGTAGTCATCAGCATCTTTATCGATAACAGCGAAAATCTTCGCGCTCAGATAGTCAACGTCATCACAAAGGAACTGAAGCATGAAGGGGGAGAACCTGGTAAAATCACTTTTCCTGTTTGCTGGGACCTGACACAAAAGGTAAAAGAGATGTATGGCTTCACCTCTATTCCAGTCACTTACCTTATTAATCAAGATAATAAGATTTTCTATGAACATAGCGGATTCACTGAAGAATTAATCGAAGAATTGGAGAAAGAAATTCAGCACTTGCTTAACTATTGAAGATATTTCAAATAGTGTTTAGATGAAGCAATGCGATGTATTGACAATCGTTTCAGATGAGTCGATAATATTCTACATGAGAAGTAAATGAAGTGAGTACCATAGGGGTATTTTTTTGAAAAATTGTTTGATACAAGAACAAGGGCAGACATTAATTGAATATACATTTCTTATTGCTTTGTTTACTACTTTGATAGCAGTGTCATCTCCCGGCGTACGAACTGCCACCACAAATGTTTTTAATACTGTCGTTGAACAATTAACTAATAACGTTGAGGTCATTGCCGAAGAAAATGATGATGGCGGAGATGATGGTGGTGATGTTAATGAAAATCTTCCTTGGATTCCTATCGAATTGAATCAGTTTGACGAAAATGCAATTTATTCAGCCCATAATGTTACCCTTTCCGGAAGCTCAAAGATTTATGGGAATGTAGTGACAAATGGCGCTATTGTGACAAGTGGGACCAGTACTGTTGAAGGCCAAACCTCAGAATTTTCCGGTTATGATTTTAATTTCCCATTGCCGGTTTTTCCGACTATTTCAGGAGATTCTTACCAGAGTAAAGGTTCGTATACTGCTGGCTGGTGGCCACCCCCAGAACCAATCATAGAGGATGGTTATTATTCGAGCCTGAAAGCAGTGAATAATCTGGTGATCGACACCGGCAATGAAGGCGAAACCAGAACTATAGTTGTAGATAATTTTGAGTTAAGCGGAGATGGAAAAATCTCCTTATCAGGAAGTGGAAAGCTTGTTCTTGTTGTGAAGGACCAATTCAAGTTTACCAATGATGTTCTGTTCAATAATGGCGGCTTACCAGAAAATGTTGTTATTTATTATGAAGGAGAGGACGATCTACAGTTTGGTCAAGGTCACATTTCAGGATCGGTATATACAAAAAATTCAGGTATTTCTTTTACCGGAAGTACTAGTATCCAAGGTAATATATTTGTAGGTGGCGGGAACGTGACAGTAGCTTCCGGAAATGTTAATTTAGCGGATGCATTGTTGTATGCACCCGGTTCAGATTTAAATGTCACAGGCAGTTCAAGTATTGAAGGACGAATCATTGCTAACAGTGTTACTGGTTCTGGAGCATCTACTATTAGATTTAAACCGGTTCAGCTTGATGAAACTTTTTTTTGGGAATTAAATCCTTAATTCTAAAACATTTATCCTTTTATTTTTAAGCATGATAACTAATTTGGAGCCTTAAGTCTTATCTCGGTCATAAAAGTGAGTCCGCTTTCCTGTGGCATGTTCATGTAATTTAAATTTCTTGATATTATGACGGGGAAAGATACAATTATCCCATAATCGGTTTGAAAGCGAGGATGAAATTAGATGAGAAATAAATTAATTGCTTTGGTTGTATTTATGACGATTGGATTGGCCACGCTTACTGGCTGTAATTCAAAACCAAAAGAACCGCGAGATGCCGGCAACTGGGAAGTGCCTATTGTTGTCAATGCCGGAGATTTCGGAATCGGCGATGTGGTTAAGATTCAGGAATTAGTGGCGAATCCGGAAGTAAAAGGTGTGTTGATTGACTTCTGGGCAACTTGGTGTGAACCATGCAAGGCAGAAATGCCATTTTTGCAGGATATCTACAATGAATATAAAGAAAAAGGCTTAGCGATGGTAGTGATCACGATTGATAACAGCGAGAGCCTTCGGGATCAGATCATCAAAGATGTTAAAGAAAAAATCAAACATAAGGGTGGAGAAGGCGGGTTAATCACCTATCCTATCGGTTGGGATCTGAAACAGGAAATTAAATCCTTCTATGGTATCACCTCTATTCCTGTGACTTACCTGATCAACAAAGAGAACAAGATTGTTTATGAGCATAGCGGTTTCACGGAAGAGTTAATGGAAGAGCTCAGAGAAGCTGTTCACAACTTAATCGTGGGGGAAGAATAGTCTGAACGATCTTTTAATGAGTTCAAAAAGGCGAATGACCTGGAAGTCATTCGCCTTTTATTACAGTAAAGGAAAGGATTGAAAGCGTAACAATGCGTGTGATTTCAGGAAAACAGAGAGGAAAAACTTTAGTATCTCCTGAGCATCTTCCCTTACGTCCTACTTCCAATAAGGTTCGTGCCGCTCTTTTCAATATCCTGCGTCCTCAGATTCAGGACATCACTTTTCTTGACTTATTTGCCGGAACTGGTGCTATTGGCATCAATGCATTATCAGAAGGCGCTTCGCATGTTACTTTTGTTGAGAAGAACCCAGCTTGCCTGACAGTTTTGTTCAGGAATGTGAAACAGGTTGGAATGAGTGATAAGGTTATGATCAAAAAGATGGCTGTCGAAAGATTTTTACAAAAAGCAGAAGGGTTATATTATTCAATCGTGTTTATGGATCCACCTTATGCTTATACCATTCCTCAGTTTTTGGAGGTTTTGTACCCTTTGTACAAGAAAACCCCTGCAGATTGTATCATTTTTGTAGAACATGTCCGGGATTTAGACATTGAGCAGTTATGTGTACAGATTGGGTTTCAGTATACCTGCAGAAATTACAGCAATACTCGTTTGAGTATCTTGACAAAATCATGATTAGTGCAATTTACCCAGGCAGTTTTGACCCGATTACCCTGGGTCATGTAGATGTAGTGGAGCGTGCGATTACCGTGTTTGATGAGCTGTTTGTCCTGGTGGCAGAGAATGAGCAAAAACAATACATGTTCACTCTGGAGGAGAGATTGAAGTTTGCCAGAGAGACTTTCCAATCGATTCCCCATGTGCATGTCGACTCCTTTCACGGTTTACTAGTAGAGTATATGAGAGCAAAAAAGATACGGGTGTGCGTAAGGGGATTACGGGTATTATCTGATTTTGAATATGAGATGCGTATGGCAATCACAAATAAGCAGTTATGGTCTGATTATGAAGTTTTTTATCTGATTTCTGATATCAAATATGCCAATTTCAGTTCTTCTCTGGTCAGGGAAATACTTCATTTCCGCGGGCATATCAATGACTTTGTACCAAATTCGGTAGTTCATTATCTTAAAAAACAGCAGGAGGAAGACGATGTCTGATCCTAAAAGTATGCTTAATAAATTTGATGATTTGTTGCAATTGGTTGAGAATGGTAAACATGTACCTTTTTCAAATTTGGTGATGATTAATCATGAAGAGATCTCGAATATGATCCTTGAATTGAAGGAGAATTTTCCGGAAGAGATACGAAAGTGCAGTCTACTCCTACAAGAGAAGGAATCTTTCATGGAAAGAACCCGTGAGGAAGCTAAAAGGATCATTCAAAAAGCAGAAGAGGAAAAAATGGAGAAAGTAAAAGAAGAAGCTATCTATAAAGAAGCCGAGAGAGCTGTGTTTGAGATGAAAGACAGAACCAAACAGCAGATGATGGAGATGCTAGCAGGTGTCAGCCAAGCTATTATTGAGCTGGATAAAGAACTACGCGATAAATTAAACGAAGTCTATACAGGCATCAAAGAAGTGTATAAACCAATTGACCAAACTATTAAATCCATTCAGACAGACTGGATCGAAAAAGTCTAAAGGAGTCGTTATGCCCGTTTACGAATACCAATGTCTTGATTGTGACCATATTTTTTCCCAATTCTTCTTTACATTGGATACTGGCGTGGTTTGTTGTCCAGTTTGCCAAAGCCAGCATCTGAAGAAATTAATCAGCCAGATTGGCAATGTGAATAAAAAAGGTTCCACATCTTCGTGTGAGTCCTGCTCTTCAGGGAATTGCAGTAGTTGTCATGCAGAATAGAGGCATTATGAGAAATAGATGGTTCACATTCCTGCTAATTTTTTTTCTAATCGGTTTTCCCAATGCTTCTCAAGCAGCAGAAACAAAGCAGAGCAAGGATATTACATGGCGAGCCATGCTCAATCTTGTCTCATCGAACCATGCCTATCAATATATTGAAGTCCTTGCTTCCCAAGAAATGGAAGGCAGACAGGCCGGGACTGATGGAGCCAGAAAAGCAGCCCGTTATATCGGGCAGTTGTTTCAAGGATTCGGTCTGAGAGGCTTCAATAGTGGAGACCAGGAAGTGTATACCCAACCGTTTCCGATTGAGACTTACAATGTGCTGTCTGGCACCTCTATACGCTTGGTTTCTAAAGAAATTGATAAAAGCTATCAATATAGAAAAGACTTCACCCCTCTGCTTTATTCTTCAAAAGGTCAGGCATCAGGGGCGGTAATGTTTGCCGGATATGGTATCACGGAAACTTCCATGAATTGGGATGACTATGCTCAGAAAAACGTGAAAGGTAAAATCGTTCTGATATTTCGCAAATCACCTGATTTTGTGGAATTCCCCTCCTCTTCTTCCTTATTTGTCACCAAGATGGAGACCGCAAAAAAGAACGGGGCTATCGGCGTTTTAATCGTCGATAAACCTGCTGAGAAAAATCAGTTCATGATTGAATCCAAATCTGTTTACGCGGAGCCCGCAGAAGACTCTATACCGACTGTTTTTATCAATCAGGATACAGCAAACGAGATATTGGCCACCTCAGGAAGCGATATCGAAACGCTTTACAATGAGATGGAAAAAACCAAAAAACCGGTTTCCCTGGATATAAAAGCGGGAATCGAGATGAAGGTGAATTTCTCCTTTACCTCTGAGCAGACCGAGAATGTCATTGGAATCATACCGGCAGAAGATCCTGAAACGACAGAACATATCATTATTTGTGCGCATTATGATCATTTAGGGAAAGATTTAGTGAATAATACCCTCTTCCCAGGAGCCAATGACAATGCTTCAGGAACAGGTGTTCTAATTGAACTGGCAAGAGTTTTCAGCTCTTTTTATTTTCATCCGAAAGTCAATGTTGTATTTATCGCCTTTTCAGGTGAAGAAGAGGGTCTGCTGGGTTCCGTGCATTACACAGAAAATCCGATATTTCCGCTGGAAGACGCGTTGTGTGTGTTGAATATGGATATGGTTGGTACCGGAACCGGAAAACTAATTTCAGGTACCGATGCTAAGATTTACCCTGATCTGGCCGATGCCATCAAAGAAGCCGCAGAACAAACTGATGTTGAAACGGTTTTAAATGCGGGATTGTTGCACAGCGGTTCAGACCACGTCGCTTTTGCGATCAAAAAGGTGCCTTCCGTATTTTTTATTCGCAATAATCCCACCGGTATCGGAGGATACCATTCTGAAGAGGATGTGATCACCTCCATCAGCCAAAAGAATTTGGAAGAACAAATCAAATTAACCATGGGGACAGTTTGGATTTTTGCGGAAGCAGATTATTTTATTCTTGATTTCTCAGATTCCATCTGGGCAAACAGACCTATCCTTCATCCGAGAATCACGCTGAAAGGTGTGGGATCGGAAGGGGTCTATGGCACTATTAATCAAAATTCTTTTAAAATAGACGATACCGGATCGTTACAGTATCTGATCAATTTGAAGTCCGGAGAGCAAGTGATCCATTTGGAAGTGCTGTATGAAGAACGCTTAGTGTATGAGAAGTATGTTCATTATACAGCCGATCCGAAGCCTGAATTAATCTGTGATTTTGATTTTAATTACTCAGTCAACCTCGACGACTTCCTTTTCCTGTCTAAACAATGGAACAGAACAGCGAATTCCATTGAAAAACAATTGGCGGATGTCAATGTAGATTCTCTTGTCGATGAAAAGGATTTTGCTCTTTTCAACCAATCTTTTGGATATACAATAAATCCATGAGAAAAAATCTGATTATTTTGAATTCTCGTGAGCATAAGAAAAAACAAACTAATCGATTTCTGACCGTCCTTTTTATTGGATTAATTGTCTCAGGTGGCTTATATTTCCTGCTTCACCAGCGGGATGTAAAAATAAGCGGGATGAAATTCTACTATTATGATTATCAGAAAAATGAATTGGTTCCGGTTCAGAAGAATTTTAATGCCACCGGTTCTCAGGAGAAAGCAGTCAAGCTGGTGATTGAAAGCCTCTCCATTCCCCCTGAGAAATCAGAACTGATTTCATTAATCCCTGCTTATTCGAAAATTAAGTCAGTTCAATTGCAGAACGAATTATGCGATATTGTGTTTGAAAGCTCGATTTTATCCGAACAGGTCAACACTGTTTCGAAAGAAGCGGCTGCTGTTTATTCCATTGTGAATACTCTCACGGAGCTTCCCAATATCCAAAAAGTAAAAATCAGCATTGATGGGAAAAAAGATCCTTTTTTTAAACGCTATATCACCATCACAGACCCTCTGGTCCGCCTGATAGGGCCACTCCCTAAAGGGCTGAATACTCTTTTATATTTTTATCACGAGGAACTAGATTCCTTTATTGGTGAATACAGAGAAATTCCTGCCACGGAAGACCAAAATCAATTGGCTTTCAATATTGTCAATCAGCTGTTATTGGGATCAAGCCACCCGAAAGCCACCTCCTATTTTCCTGGAGGAACGAAGCTGAATAATGTCACCATTAACAATAGTATCGCTGCCGTTGATTTTTCCAAAGAGATCAGACGTTTTTCGCTTGGCGCGGAAGAAGAGTTGATTTTGGTGAATTGCTTGGTACTTTCCTTAACAGAATTAGATCCAGTCAGCAGGGTAGATTTTTTAGTAGAGGGGAAAGAAGCCTATACATTGGCCGGTCACGTGAAAACCAATCAACCGATTTCCAGATGGTTCGGCTTAAAAGATCCCCAGGATATTGTCCTCTATTTTGTGACGAAGCTGGAATCCACCACGTTTTTTTTGGCACAAATTCAGCATCAAGACAAGAAAGTCAGCCCGAATGAGATTCTTCAGTTGTTACTCAAGGGTCCCACTGCAGAAGGAAGAGAAAACGGTATTTTAACAGATATTCCCTCCCCAACAAAACTGAACGGATTAATTCCCCGAGAGAATAATGAACTGATTGTGGATATCGGATTGGAGATTAATAAGTACAGTAGCGCTCAGCAGGAAGCCAGTAGTCTAAAACAGATATTTTTAACCTTATCAGAGAATACAAATTTTAATAAAGTGATGTTTTATTTTAACGGGAAGAACATGGAATCCTTGCCTTTCGGAACGGACACCTCGCAGTTTTTCAGTAAATAAGCTTAGATTGACAGGGCATTGATCATATCTTCATAGATTTCTTTGTTGACTTGTTTGGAATGCGTAGCGGTAATTTCAAGAGGAATTCTGACTATCTCATTGTTCGAAAGCCCGATGACTTTTCCAAAATCTCCGCTTTCTGCAGCTAATACGGCCTGATAACCAAAGCTGGTCGCTAAAAACCTGTCGATGTAGGTTGGATCTCCACCGCGCTGAATGTATCCTAGAACAGCGTATCTTGGTTCTATATCCGTCATTGATTTAATCTTCTTGCTTAATTCCGAAGCTGTTCCGGATCCTTCTGCAATAACGATGATAAAGTGTTTTTTCCCTAAATTAAAATTATGCTTGATCCTATGCGAAAGCCTCTCGATATCATAGGGTACTTCCGGTATAATGATCTCGTCTGAACCTACTGCGATACCGCAATGTAAAGCGATAAAACCAACATCTCTTCCCATCACCTCGATAATAAACACCCGTTCATGGGAAGTGGCGGTATCTCTGATTTTATCGATGGCGCCAATGGCATTGTTCAAGGCTGTATCGAATCCTATTGTCTGATCGGAGCCATATACATCATTATCAATCGTTGAAGCAATACCCACAACAGGGAAATGCTTTTTATGGAGCCGATAAGAACCTTGTTGACTTCCATTGCCGCCTATGATGATCAAACAGTCTACATTCTCGGATCTTAACCACTCAATGGCTTTGTCTTGTACTGTTTCTTCCTTAAAATTAGGCGCTCTGGCAGTGAATAGCATAGTTCCGCCGCGATTCAGGATCCCGCCTACCAAACGGGAGTTTAACGGTAGAGATTCCCGGTTAATTAAACCAAGATACCCTCTTTGAATTCCGATTACTTCATGTTTTCGATAGATGGCAGTGCGGACAACGGATCGAATGGCGGCATTCATTCCAGGGGCATCACCACCAGAAGTCATTATGGCAATTTTCATCTTACGCCTCGAATTAGAACAAATTTAAAATTAGAAATTTTCCAGTTATCACCGCTATCAGAGCAAAAACTGCCGCGGCAATCCCCAAGCTGATATGAAGGTTTCTTTTGTTTGGAGATTTTTTTCTGAAATATAACCATGCCATCAAAAAAGAAGCCAAAAGTGAGAAGAGCGATCCCAATCCAACCCAAGCATGAAACACGGTGAAATGAGATCTTCCGTTGATTTGCATCCAGTTAAACTGAAGGAAAAAACCCAGCAGAAGCAGAAAAGATCCTACCGAAACGGTGATTGTATGGAGAGTAAGCTTTTTTGCATAAGGCATCTTCTTTTTGGCAAGCCATATCCCAATGGCCAATAAAAATAACCCTATCGGCATGAGCATGAAATGAATAGGTTTACCTCTCTGACTAAGGGGTATTCCCGTTGATACGGTATCTTTAGACCAGTTGATGTTGGCAAATCCTTTCTTGGCATGAATCAGATCGGTATTGTCTTCTACTCCTGTTGCCCACATAATTTTCATATTTCTAGCAGGATCAATAATCGCGTCGTATTGGTCACTTGTCTGCAACTGTCTGCTAAATTGAACAATAGTGTATTCATCATTTTCACTGATGGAGAAGTTCTCAAAATTATCTTGTCCCCCAAGTGTGATATCCTTGGGATGAGGTCCCATTTCTCCTAAAGAAAAACAATCCTGTATCACTCCTTGTTTAAGGGTATCATCGAAATAAGCGATGATGATGTCGGCATCTTTCATTTTGATAGTGGGTTGAAATCCAAGCGCCACCCAGCCTTTAGTCTTAGCTTGTATAATAAAAGTGATCTGCTCTGTATCACCGGACCAGGCCATTGTGTATTCGTTCTCCACTTTAAATGATCCGGAAAATTGATTTGGCGCTGCACTAAGAAACAGTGGAAAGGATACAAAGAATAAAAAAACGATACAAAAAGCGAAGCAACTTTGATACGTTTTGTTCATAAGATCCTCTCTAAGACGGGTATTTTGAGAATCTGACCAGGACTTTTGTCATCAGCGAATCAAATGACTGGTAAAAAGTACGTTGACGTAAGTATTCTTCAATGACACCAGTTGTAAAGGGAAGATATTGATATCCAGACTCTGTTTTTTGTTGATATAGATTGACTGTATAAGATTCCGGGAATAATTTGTACAGCAAACCGATTCGCAAATGCTCCTGAAAAGCCTTAGACCAGGTTTCAATCTTATCTCGATGCATAGACTCCTCGATGGGAGGCCATAATCCGGAAAGTTTTTCAATATTGTGTTGGAAAGGTAACAGGGAAAGCTCTAAGCAATAGTTCATCAGAGTAGTAAAAAGCATTTCCTGCTGGAGTTCTGAAGTAGCGAAGGTAATGTATCCGTTTTGTATGGATTGTAAACCAAGAATAATCGTCAGTGTGATCTCATTATTCTGAGGATTGCTAACGAGGTAATATTGGTGCATCAAGGTAGGGGTGATATAAACTTTACATCCTTTTATGTTGAAAAATGACAATATGCGTTCTAAAGTCATCATAAAAGAGGTTTTTGAATTGAGTGTAGTGGGAAGCAAATCATAATAGTCCTGCATCCTGCTGAAAAAAGTTTCGCTTTGGCTTTCTGCCAGAAAATTATTGACATCTTTCATCCAAGCAGTTAGCGTTTGGTCATGTTTCAATGAGGGGCATGAAAGATCAAATACGCCACCGGTAAAAGGAATCTGGGAAAACAGGTTGGTTAGCTCTTCCTGAGTATATCGCACAGAGATATTCTGGTTGAAGTCCTGAACAGCTTTGTGACCGGAAAAAGGAGAGAACCATTCCAGAGATAATTTCTTGAAAATGGTATTTTCATATTCGCATTGGCTATAACCAGACTGGTATTTTAATAAGTAAAACACCTGTAGCGTCTCGATAGAAGAACTTACTTCAGCTTTAATTTGATAATCTAGCGAATTGGCCTGTGTTTTCGAGAGATAAAAAAAATGGCTCAAAAAAAACCCAATAATCAATATAGCAACGAAAATGACTTTTTTCTTCATTATTTATTGGTATCATTTTACCACACTTATGAATAGAATAAAAGGACAAACAGGAGTAAAAGATATTTCATTTTTGAAGGAGCAGGTAAAAATATTCCCGGCTCAGCCTGGTGTTTATCTTATGAAAGATTCATCAGGACAGGTTTTATACGTTGGAAAAGCGACTTCTTTGCGACACCGAGTCAGCTCTTATTTTATTGCCTATAAAAAAATAAAAAAAGTCAAAGCCATGTTAAACCAGACTGAAAACATTGAATTTATCATTACTCAGACACCCTATGAAGCCTTGATTCTGGAATGTAATTTTATCAAAAAATATTCTCCCTATTTTAATGTGATGTTAAAAGATTCCAAAAACTATTTGTATCTCAAGATTACTAACGATGATTATCCCGCTATTGCCAGAGTTCGTGCTGTTCAAAATGATAAAGCGCATTATTTCGGTCCATACACCTCTGCAAAAGCAGCAAACTCACTCTATAAATTGATTAGTAAATCATTTCAACTAAGAAATTGTAAAGGAAAGGTAAAACCTTTAAAAAGACCCTGCCTGGCTCATTTTATAAATCAATGTTCGGCCCCCTGCATGGCTAATATCACTCAGGATGCATACCTTAAACAGGTACAGGAAGCTATCCTATTTTTGAAACAAGATTATAAGCCGTTAAAACAGTTTATTACCCAAGAGATGATCCGGTATGCCAACCAGGAAAATTATGAGATGGCAGCCTTGATGCGCGATCAATTGTTCGGTATTGAGGAGATGATCAAAAAACAGAGAGTGGTCTACTCAAAACCATATCAGCAAGATGTGTGGAGTGTTTTCAAGATAGAAAATCATGCCTGCATCGAATTAATGAAGGTTCGCGATGGGAAGATCATTTTTGAGGACAGGTTTTTTCATGAGCAAGAGTTTGAAGAAGAGGAATCGGAGTTACTTAGGCAATATCTGATCCAATATTATTTTAACCTCTCCCAGGATATTCCCCCCAAGGAGATTCTGCTTTCGCACTCCATTGAAGATACAAAAGAATTATCCTCTTGGTTGCAAGAAAAGTTTTTTCTAAAAAAATTGGATATAATTGTTCCCAGAAGTGGGGATCGAAAACAAACTGTCAACCTTGCTTTGGAGAATGCCAAAAAGCATTTTGACCTGCATTTCCAGGATCAGTTCAGCATCTCCCCCTCCACGATCTCCCCATTGTTGATGAAGATTCAGGAAATGCTCCAATTACCCTCTATCCCTCTTAGGATTGAAGGATATGATATCTCGAACATCAGCGGGGTCAATTCGGTGGGTTCGATGGTGGTGTTTATCAATGGTAAGCCTTCTCCTTCCCATTATCGCATCTTTAAAATCAAACAAACAAAAGGTCCCAATGATTTTGCCATGATACGTGAAGTGATTGCCAGAAGAATCACACACCATGATAAAAAATTTGGTGAACTACCCGATTTGTTTTTGATAGATGGCGGTCCCATTCAGTTGAAATTTGCTAAAGAAGCCCTAGAAGAGAAAAACATATTCATCCCGGTGATTTCGTTAGCCAAGCGAGAAGAGTGGATTTACCGGGAAAATAGTTCGGATCCGATTTGTCTGGAGAAAACTTCTGAGATATTGAAGTTATTTCAGAGAATCCGGGATGAAGCCCACCGATTTGCAAAAAGCCATTTTACAAAATTGCATCGAAAGGCAACTCTTTCAAAAAGCATCCGGAAAAAATCAGATTCGTGAGGTTTTCAATATCCTGCTGTAAGGATCGATCTTCATATAATGGCGCTGATTGAGATCGCACCAATTGGTGGATTTTCTTTCCGAATTGGCTGGCAGCGTTGAGATCCCTGAACTCCAACGCTTGTGCACCGGTCATCAATTCTATCGCTACAATTCTGGCAAGGCAGTCTGTGATTGAAAGAAGCTTCATGCAAGCGTTGGGAGCTTGGCTGACAATATCTTCCTGATCAGCTGAAACGGGAATTGACGTTGCAGTAGCCGGGTAAACCAGGGTTTTACATTTGGAGATCAGCGCCGCTGCGGTATATTGGGCGATCATCAATCCTGAATGTAAACCGGGACTGTGAGCCAGGAACGGGGGAAGATCTTCACTCAGACTCGAGTTTAATAGATGATTCATTCTTCTTTCGCTGATATCCCCGACCGGAATTAAAGCAATGGACATAAAGTCAGCTGTCAGGCTGATGGGTTCTGCATGGAAATTTCCTCCGGAGATGACCAGGTCTAAGTCTGTGAAAATCAGTGGATTATCGGTTGCAGAGTTCATTTCAAGCTGATTGATGGTTTTACAGTAATGAAAAGCATCCAGAACTGGTCCGATAACTTGCGGAATACAGCGGAAAGAGTAGGGATCCTGGACTCTATGGGCGGAACCGGCTAATTTGGAATCCTGGTAAATATCCCGGATCAACTGAGCGACAATACTCTGACCGACTTGGAGTTTTGCTTGATGAATAGAGGCATGAAAAGCATCCAGGTTAGCACGGTATCCTTCCATGGAAAGGACAGAAGCACTAATGGCAGCTGCCAGAATTCTTTCTATTTGGATTAACGCAATGCTCATCAAAGCGGCGGAAACGGAAGTACCGTTGATCAGGGCAAGACCTTCTTTGGGATGCAATGTAACAGGATGAAGACTTAATGAGTCTAGTATCTGATGGCTGGAAACTTTCTTTTGATCCAGCAAGCAATCGCCCTCTCCAATCAGTAACTGAGCAATATGTGCTAAAGGGGCAAGGTCTCCGCTAGCACCCAATGAACCGATAGAGGGAACGTAAGGGTATACATTATAATTGATGCAGTCCAGGAGCAATTGAACCAGTTCTTTGCTCACTCCTGAATACCCTTTAATCAGACTGTTCAATCGAATGACCATGGCTGCTTTGACAATTTCAAACGGAAGAGGCTCTCCTGTCGCAATGGCATGACTGCGAATCAGATTAAGTTGGAGGGATTGCAATTGGTCGGGCTCAATCATAGTATTGGCTAATTTGCCAAATCCGGTATTAATACCATAGACGGTTTTGTTGCGGGAGGATAAGGCTTGTACATAATCAAAGGATGCTTGAACGGTCTTCCAAGATTCTTCAGGCAGGGAGACTTTATCGTGTGAATAACAGATACTTTCCAAGGCATCCAGCGAAAGGTTGCTCCCATCAAGAATGATCATGATGTCTCTCTTTTACGTAATTGTGGAAACAGCAATACTTCCCGGATGGATTCCTTTCCAGTGATGAGCATGGTTAATCTGTCAATCCCTATGCCTAAGCCTCCTGTGGGCGGTAAACCGAATTTCATCGCTTCGATGTAAGACCGGTCAAAACTATGCGCTTCCTGATCTCCGGCTAATCTGGCTTCTTGTTGGGATTGAAAACGCTCGAATTGGTCCACCGGGTCATTTAGCTCAGTGAACGCATTGCCTATTTCCAAACCACCCATGACAAGCTGAAATCTTTCCACCCATTTGGAATCGGGGCTCTTTTTCTTTGCCAAGGGAGAGAGGGGTAAGGGATAATCGTACAGGAAAGTCGGGTCCTGAAGGTACGGTTCCACCTTCTTTTTCAGGATCTCATCCACTGCAGAGCTCCAGGTCAATCCCTTATCAATTTTGATGCCCTCTTTTTCCATGTATTTTCGAGCAACATTCACATCCTCTAAGGCATGAATGTTCACATGGGCGAATTTATCAAACGCTTCTTCCAACGTGTAACGCTGGAAGGGGGTATTCAGATGGATTTGGTTACCGCGATAGGTAATCTCATCCTGTTGAATGATTTGTATCTTTAAATCGTTCAGAATCGCTTCAGAGATATCCATCATCGTTTGGTAATTGCCATACGCTTCATACAACTCCATGATCGTGAACTCAGGATTGTGGTTGACCGAAATACCTTCGTTACGAAATGCTTTTCCGATCTCAAACACCCTGTCTAGCCCTCCGATAATCAAACGTTTCAGGTACAATTCCGGTGCGATTCTCAGGAAAAGATCCTCATCGAGAGAGTTATGATGAGTCATGAAAGGCTTAGCCAATGCTCCGCCATAGATTTCCTGGAGAATAGGGGTTTCTACTTCGATAAAATTTCGATCATGCAATGTTTTCCGGATAGTAGTGATAATTTTAGAACGGGTGAGAAAAATATCTCGGATGCCCGGGTTGATGATTAAATCCAGGTATCGCTGACGATACCTGACTTCTACGTTCTCGATGCCGTGCCATTTTTCAGGAAGGGGGGAGAGGGATTTGGATAAAAGAATGATGGATTGCGAGTCAACTGTAATTTCTTCCGTATGCGTTTTAAATACAGATCCCTGAACACCAATGATATCGCCAACGGAGATCGTTTTTTTCATCAGATGAAAGTTCTCATCCCCGAGCGTGTCCTTCCGAAAATATATCTGGATGGGAGTACCGTTGTTTTGTATGGTCGCAAAACCTGCTTTACCATGCTCGCGTTTTGTGATCACCCTTCCTGCTAAAGAGACAGTTTTACCGGTCCAATCGTCAAAATTTGATTTGATCGTAGCAGCGTCTGCATCCTGGACAAATCTCTTTAAAGGATATGGTTCAATCTGACTCTCTGTCAGTTCTTTCAATAAAGCTAATTCATTCGGATTAAATAGGTCTTCCTTGTTCATAATACCTCGCTATTAAGAATCCTTTTTGACATCCAGTATACGGTACCGTTTACAACCCGCTGGAGACATCACGCGTATGACTTCTCCCTTTTTTCGGTTGATCATGGCTGATCCAAAAGGGGATAGATTGGATATCATGTTGACCAGGGGGTCTGCTTCCAATGTGCTGACGATACGGTATTCTTCCTGTTTCTTCAGGTCCAGGTTTTCTAAAATGACTTTCGTGCCGACTCGGACCACAAAATCATTGAATTCAACCTCATCAATAACTGCGGACTGGAGCATTTGTTCAAGCTCCACAATACGGTTTTCAATGATACCCTGTTCACGTTTGGCTTCTTCGTATTCTGAATTTTCGCTGATATCGCCTAAAGACCTTGCCTGACGGATACGGTCGGATATCTCCACCCTTTTGACTGATTTCAGTTCGGTTAATTCATTGTTCAGGATCTCTAATCCTCTTTTTGTCAGAATAATTTTTTCATGAGGTCCTGCAGGGGGTTCGAATGTAGTGGTGTCTATTTCATCAATATCTAATGAATCCGTCATCTCTTCAAAGGCACTCAATTCTTTTTCCAGAGTGGACTCATCCTTTTGCGGATCAGATGCTTTTTTCTTTGTTTTTTTTGCCGGTACTTTTGCCATTTTTGCTCCTAATTCTCTATAATTCTTGGTTTAAAATCTAATTTTTTAAATAATTCCAGAAAAGTGTCTTCGGAAATCTCGCCCGGTTTTTTTTGCAGCATTGCACAGGCGAAAGCTTCAATCACATTGGTAGCGAATGAACGCCCATCGAATTCCGGAGTAGTGGTAGCGACGATTTTAACATTCCGTTCCTTCAGGATCACAATTTCATCTGCAGTGATGGTGTTCGTCAAGATGATCTTATTTGTCAGGTCCGGAGGAAGATGCTTAAAGATATAATGAAAGTCTCCGGCGATGATGTCAGCTTCATGATACATCTCGTTGAAATTGGACACGATATGGTCTTGCGATTCACCGACAGGATACAGCCATGAGAAGGGCAGTTTCACTATGATAGGCAGTAACGGATACGCAAGAAAATCCATCAAGTGTTCGCTCGAATAGGCTTTTTTGCCGATTCCCAGTGTAAATGCCAGATCCCCCCATTTCACAGAATAACCGAGGGTTTTGAAGGCATTGTACAGAAAATATCTGGATATCGCAGAAGGAATTAATACTTTCATAGAAGGATTGATATAACCGTGATCCTGGAGGTATTTCACCGCCACTGCCTCGAGTGTTTTTTTTACGCCGGTTCCGTCTGCGACGGGGGTAATCTTGACATTGTTGATTGTTTGATACGCATCTCTAAATACATATTGTTTTTTTTTGTAGCAAAGATAGAGGTCGAAACCGCCTAAACCAAAAGCATCTACCTTGCCATCGTTTTCTTCAAAAAGCGATTTCATTTTTTTTGCGTCACCATCTGTTCCTACTCGTTCCAATAGGAAGGACTCACCGAAGACATTCATCTCAGCACGATGGTTTCGCTTGGTTGAACCAAGACTAATACTCATCACATGCTTCATATTAACCCCACTATATTTCTATATCATATACCACACAAATTATAATGCAAAAAAGGTATTTTTATAGGTTCTTAGGATATTTCTTAATTCTTCCAGGTTTTTGGTTTTATTGATTTTATCCTTGACTTGGCTGGATTCCGGAAACCCCTTTAAATAATGATGCAGATGTGTGCGCATTTCCCGGATCGTAGTGACCTCGCCTTTACATTCAAGCATCCATTCAATCTGCTGTTGGATCACGGCAAACATCTCATTGGTATCGATCGCATGGTGGTCTATCTTGTACGGATCTTGTCCCTCAAGGATAGCGAGGCAATCCCTGAAGAACCAAGGTCTGCCTAAAGCCGCTCTCCCGATCATCACCCCGTCCGCTTTTGTCTCCTCCAGCAATGTCAGGATGTCGGATGGTTTTTTGATACCACCGTTAGCCAATATCGGAATTGACACGGACTCTTTTGCTTCCCGGATAGGTCCCCATTGTCTGGAACCAAGCGAATTCTGGATCACCGTACTGCCATGGATAGCAATGGCTTGGATACCGGCTTCCTCGGCCATTATAGCGACTTCTCTGACCACATTGGCCTCCGGTTGATACCCTACGCGCATTTTGATGGTCACAGGAATGGAAACTGCTTGGACCACCGTCCGAAAAAGTTCCGGTAATTTCATCGGGTCCTTGAGCAATTCTCCGCCGGCTCCGTTTTTGACTATTTTTGGTGCCGGACAGCCTAAGTTGAGATCGATCAGATCAAAACCAAACTGCTCTCCTGCTTTGGCAGCCTCTGCCATTTTATCCGGTGAATTACCAAATAATTGGAGAGAGATGGGGTGTTCATCAGGATGAAACTTCATCATCTCAAAGGTTTTTTTATTCCCGAACACCAGTCCGAGACTGGAAATGACCTCTGAATACAGCAAACCTACACCGAATTTCTTACAGCATCGGCGGTAAGGGGAGTCTGTATACCCGGCCATGGGAGCCAGGATCAGTTGGTTAGGTACTTGAATGTTGCCAATAGTCAATGTTTTTTTCATATATGATGGCGAGTCCTTTAAGGTTCAGGTATGGATCTACTTCATCGATGACCGATAGCTGTCCGGAATATATCGAACATAAGCCCCCGGTAATAATCACTTTAGGATTTTCCGGAGCCATTTCCGCTTTGAAACCATTGATAATATGCTGGATCATTCCCTGAAAACCATAATAAAACCCAGCCTGTAAAGAATGATTCGTGTTCTTTCCTAAAAAAGTTTGGGGGTTCTTCACATCGATTCGGGGTAATTTGGAGGTATTTTTGAATAAAGCCTCTGCAGAACTGACAATACCGGGGGCGATTGCCACCCCCAACAATTCTTTTTTGGAAGAGATGCCGGAAAAGACAGTGGCTGTCCCAAAGCTGACAATAATACAAGGGAGGGTGTATAGATGAACACACGCCACGGCGCCTGCTACAATATCTGCGCCTACTTCTTTGGGATTTTCCGTAAAGATGGACAGACCCGTTCTGATGCCGGACTCAACGAATAGAGGTTTCATGTTAAAATACCGCAGAGATAAAGAGCTGAATATCGGATCCAAAGTAGGCACCACTGAGCAGATGACCACTCCCGCCAGCTTAGTCAGATCTACCTGTTCTTTTCTGGCAAAGGAATCAATGAACAGAAAATATTCATCCCCTGTTTTACCCCGGTCGGTGGCCATTTTGAAATAGGAAATCAGCTGTCTTCCCTCATAAAAACCAAACTTAATGTTGGAGTTGCCTACATCAATCAGCAGAATCATTTTTCTGATTTGGATGAATATAAGCATACAAAGGAATGACAAGAATCGGCAATAAAATGGCTGCTAAAATTGCTTCCAAGATCGCAACAGGTATTGAGCTGATGATAGCGGCTCTGTTGACTTCAATAGTTTTACCGAAAACCTTAAAGAAATAGCCCAAACCCAATGTTCCGATTGAATTGGTTAAGGAACCAGTGATTCCTCCCAATGCAGCAGGTAAAGTAAGATGAAAAGGAGATTTTCCCTTCTGGCGGTTCAATAGCTTGTAAAATAATTCAAAAACATAATAAGAGGTAACTCCGATAAAAGGTCTTGCAGGAATCAAAGCAAACCAGGGAAATAAGGAGCTGTATTTCGTAAAGGCAAAAATACCGAATACTAATCCAGTTATAAAGCCAATCTCAGGTCCCACTAATATACCAGCTAAAATGACCGGTATATGAAAAATCGTAGCGCCGGCGATGGGTAGCGGGAGCGGAATAAATCCCCATCCAGTCATGCCCAAGACAAGACTAATAGCAATTAAGATTGCACCAAAAGTAATTTTACGGATTTTTTCGTGCTGAGACATTTTTTGTTCCATTTTATAGCTCCGACCTTTCACAGTGTCGGGCTTACACCAACCTTTCTAATGTAGTATAGCCCCTTTCCGGGTACCATCTTGCATTTCATTTTAATTTCGTTATCCTATTTTTGCAATCTTTTTTTTAGGATAGAGGAAAGGATTTTATATATATGAATGTTGGGCTTGTACGTACTATTGCTACGCTGGTATTGTTTTTTGCAGCCCTTGGCATCATTGTTGGCTATTTATTTCATTCCCCAAAAGCGACTGGTTTAGGTGCAATTTCAGGTAATGCAACAGTATTTCGTGCCCGTAAACCGATAGACGCTTTTCTGGATAGAGTTGTTGCCTGGTCTGCAGTGTTTTTTGCTCTTTCTTCGTTTATTCTAGCCATTTTAAGGCAGTCTTGAAAATAAGAAAAATTTCAGTATCATATGCCGAGATGGCGAAATTGGCAGACGCGTACGTTTGAGGGGCGTATGGAGCAATCCATGTGGGTTCGATTCCCACTCTCGGCAGTAAGTAAGGGCGGATAGTTCAGCGGTAGAACGCCTCGCTTACACCGAGGAAGTCACAGGTTCAAATCCTGTTTCGCCCAGGTTTTTTGAAAATTATAAGGGGTCGTAGTGTAGCGGTTTAACACGCCAGCCTGTCACGCTGGAGATCGCGGGTTCAAATCCCGTCGATCCCGTTTTATGCCGAGGTAGCTCAGTCGGTAGAGCAATGGACTGAAAATCCATGTGTCGGCGGTTCGATTCCACCCCTCGGCATTTCTTTTTTTTTAATCACCACAAAAGTCTCATAAAAACTTCATGGATTTATCTCTCATGAATTTTTACATTAACTACGGGATTATGTTCCTGCAATTTGTGTCAACAAATATACTTTAGGATTTGTCCCCTGCATCAACTTTTCCGTTATGAATGAGCCATACCCACAAAGGAATCAAGTCGATTGTTTTTTTTCCGATTTTCTGTTTGGTGAAATAGTTTTTGGTTAAAATAGTACCCTGATCCAGGTTAAATTCATCCATTGCTTCCAATAAACCGGTTGTTTCCCTTTCGTGCTGTTGATCTGTATAGGATACGTTATACAACCTCAATTTGGGATTAAGCACTGCAAAATCCAGTTCGTGCTTGCCTTTCCAATAGTGCACTGCAACATTATTCTTTCTTAATTCAATGTACGCCACATTTTCAGCACATTGACCTAAATCCGGTCTGGTGATCGGAACATTAAAATTTCTTAATCCGTTGTCAACCACGTATAATTTCCTTGGTTTTTGGATGTCTTGAGTTTCTTTGGTTTTGTAGGAAAAATAGGTACTTTCAAAAAACAAATAAGCCAATGTGAAATACTCCATATAATTCTTGACCGTATCAACCGATAATTTATTCGGTTTGCTTAAACTGTTGAACGTATGAGTTTTGGTGAAATCAGCTAACACCTGAAGACCCAGGAGTTCGACATCTCTCGCATTTCTCACATTGTTGGGTAAAAGAACATCGCGAGTAACTGTATCCCGATAATAACCCGCTGCGATTGCTTTCTTTTCTGTCTCATTCTCAGAAAGGACTATTTCCGGATAACCGCCTTCGGCAAGATAGTTCCCCAGATGATGAAGAATCGGAATTTGTTGAAAATGGTTGCTTTCCCAAATAGATCGAGTCTCGCCTTCTCCCTTTATGTCAATATTCTTGATTAAGAGATATTCGTAGAAACTGAAAGGATAGACATCGATTTGAACATTTCTGCCAGTCAGAACGGTTGCTGATTCAGCCTCGATCAAGGATCGACAAGAGCCCGACAGAATGAATTTGATGTTTTCCTTTCGTTCATATTTACTGGCAATCCATCGATTAAAACCTGTTACACCCTGAATTTCATCCAACAAAATATAGACTTTTCCCTGGGGATTGTAACGTTCCAAGTAATAGGAATAAATCGCTTCCAAGAGATCAGCCCCAAGTTGAAGGTAGGGACTTACTAAAAGATCTTCTAGAAAAAGATAGAGCACATTACAGGGTGGAACTTTCTTTTCTTCCATCAGCCATCCTGCTAATTGCTGCAGTAAGGTTGATTTTCCTGCTCTTCGGACTCCCGTAAGAATGATCGTATGACGGATACCAATCAATTTTCTTAACGTCTCCAGGTATTTCTCCCGCGGAATGGTATCTTTCCATAAACCACGGTTTATATCCTCGAAATGAGGATTCCAATCGGTTATTAATTTTTCTATTACTTGGGTATCCATAGACTATAATCTATAATAAGATAGCATAACTGTCAAGTATATCGGAAGGTTAATATTTTTTACACTACTTAGAGGTTTGTATCATTTTTTGGTAGGGTCATATTGTATTTCAGCCAAAAATCTGATTCGTGTTTGCATAATTCATAATTTTCACGTTTTCTAGCTGTATTTCAGTCTCTCCGGCATAAATAACAAAGGCTTGTGATGAATCCATGATACGACATATTCGATCCAGTTTTTGACGGAAAGAAGGATGATATGTCATCGCTGATTTTATCTCAATTGGCACCAATTCACGTCCATTTTGATATAATAGATCGACTTCTAGCTGATTGTTGTCCCTATAAAAAAATAGCTTTGGTTCTTTCCCTTTATTCAGTAAGTTTTTTATGGCTTCCATCACAACCATGTTTTCGAAAATACCTCCAATCAAAGGATCTCTTCCAGCTTGATGAATTTCAGAAATCCCTAATAAATAACAAAGCAAACCCACATCAGTAAAATAGATTTTCGGTGATTTGATCGTTCTCTTTCCGAAGTTTTTATAATAGGGTTGCAAACGATATATGATAAAAGAAGCTTCCAGTAACGATAGCCATTCGTGCAATGTTGTGCTGGATACTCCTACATCGGAAGACAAAGAGTGCAGATTCAATACTTGCCCGGTTCTTCCCGCTAATAGACGGATGAATTTATCAAACAAATTTAAATTGCGAATATTACTCATTTGCCGAAGGTCACGCTCGATATAGGTTTGGTAATAATTTCGGTATGCACGATTTGGCTCTTGTTTATCTTTGTATATTCGAGGGAAAAAGCCCTGAAATAGATATTCATCTCTTGTGTAATGCAATCCTGCATTTGATAACTCGTTGATACTAAATGGAAATAGGGTGAGTAATGCGCTTCGACCCGCTAAGGATTGCGATATCGCTTGTTGAAGCTGAAATTGATGACTTCCTGTTAAGATATACTGACCTATCCTTTGATCCCTATCCACCTGAACTTGAATATAGGAAAGAAGAGAGGGTACTCTTTGAATTTCATCGATAATCAAAGGCGATGGAAACGTTCTGAAGAAGGCTTGCGGGTCTTCTTCAGCTAAAGACCGCCATTCAGGAAGCTCGAGATTCACATAATGATATTCTGGAAAAACTTGTTGCGATAAAGTTGTTTTGCCGGCTTGACGAGGTCCTACTATAGTGACCACCGGATATTGTGTTGACAAAAAAAGAAGCTCATTAGTGATATCTCGCTCAATCATAGAGAGAGTATATAGCAATTTTATACGGATTTCAAGTATAAGTTTTGAAATGTATAACTAATCAATATTTTTGCTTTTATTCACAAGATAATACAAAAAGACTATCCCAATAACCTACGGGGTTGGTGGAACGAAGTTCAAACCTGTTTGAGGGAATATTAGCTCGAAAAAAAGAATTAATAATGTTTAAATATTCTAAGAAAAAGGGAGTTTACACAAAATTATTTACACACTCATGGTTAAGACGCGGGAAGTCATGTGCCCATTATCCGAATAGGTGAAGTCTTCTTCTTCGATGACTACCTGGGATTGGGTATACTTCTTCACCCGTTCAGTCAGTTGGTCTCCGATATTCATGGTATAGTAGCCCGTCGTATCCGATCCTCCTGCCTGAATCCTCTTGGTGAGGCGGTTATGCCGTTCATCGTAGGTGTAGGTCTCGCTTCGGTTTTACTTACTCAAGTCCTGGAGAGCTACCAACACGCTTCCCTTATTTTCTAACTGTGTAGTGATATAAACAACACCTTCGATTAAACTTACTTTCTCTACTGTTCCTTCGGATGTAAATACCCATTTGACATCCCCTGTTAAAGCATCAAATGCAAAAAAAGGCTTATCAACTCCTTCATAGCTGCTTATATACACTCTATTCTTGTAAGTTGTTGAAGCAGCATCGTATCTTGCCATAAAATTAAACGAAGAACACCATTTTGCCTTGCCAGTGAGGATGTCTATTCCATAGAGATAGCTACCATTAGGATCATCTGAATAAGCGATGTACACCATATCATTGGCGATGGATGGATTGTATTTGTTGAAACCATGTCCTTTATCAGGAGCAAACTGCCACTTTTCCTGGCCGGTGAGAGCATCTAAAGCGATCAACTCATTCCCTTCCGGTTGGAAGCAGACGATCTTCTCATTCGCTACTGGTTGCTTAAGCCAAATGGTGTCTGCTTTGTACCGCCATTTCTCTTGACCAGTCAATACATCAACTGCGATGATTTGACCTATCCACTGCTTTGCATGAATGCCATAATAAAGCAATCCATTGGCAATAACAGGAAGATTGTTTTGTAGTAGTCCGTCTATTCTTTTTTTCCATCTCACTGCACCAGTGATAGCATCCAACACAAAAATACAATCTTTGTTTTCCACTTGGAGCGGATTTTTTTTGTAAATAATTACTAATTTATTCCAGGTAACAGGATAGCTATAATAGTGCCACTCCTCTGGATTATCTGAAAACTCCCACTTTGTATTACCAGTTTTGGCATCCAAAGCAATTAGCTTCTCATCGCATCCAACAAACACAAAGCCCTTAGATTCAGCAATAAACTCACTTGGTCTAGTGTCAAGTTTGTGCTCCCAGACCAAGCTTCCTGTCTTTTGATCTACGGCATAAACAGTGTTAGATACAATACCCCCGCTATCACCAACAAAGATAACTTTGCCATCTGAGATAACTGGGGCAGAGGTAAAGTCTTCTTTTGCAGTAAATTGCCATAATATCTTGTAGGTTTCCTCTTCTTTTGTGTCATTGTTTTCTTCTATATTGGGTACTGTAGTATTTTGATTGTCAGGTAGATTGGATGGTCGGTGAGAACAAGCTAAAGCATTCCTTATCATGAGTCCTATGATGAGACAGCATATCAACAACTTTATTCTTTGAAACCGATGATGACCCACAATCAACTCTCTTTTATAAAAGTAAAACTTTTAC
Source organism: bacterium (assembly GCA_021372585.1). Classification (GTDB taxonomy): domain Bacteria; phylum Caldisericota; class Caldisericia; order UBA6126; family UBA6126; genus UBA6126. The sequence goes on along the minus strand of JAJFUD010000038.1, from coordinate 2,626 downwards.
TAAGAGTCATTATTTATAATCCATCTATAAACTGAACCATTTTTTTGTATCACAATAAGTAAGTCTGATTTTAATATTAAAAAATCTAGAATCATATCATTTTGATCGGTAGTTCGCATATTATGTACTACTTCTCCATCAATATTCATTATCTGAATAATAGAGGTGTTGTTTGTTGTTTGCATCACAAAAAAATAAGGAAAAGCAAATTTACAAAATTGTGGATCAGAGAAATCTTTATACCATTGTATAGCTAGTTTATCAACGTTTAGCACAAAAAAATAATCTGATTTAATCATCTTTTGATCAGATTCTATAATAGATGAAGCTTCATTGAAAGATGGCCATTGATATTTTCCTTTTTTATAGTAAATACAAAATTTTTCTTCTTGTTTTTCATCAAAAGTTATTGGATGGAAATCTGTAATTATACCTGATAAAGTTACACTACCTATCTCTTCTATCGATGCCCGTGAAGGTTTATATATATAAAAATGAGTAAAATTTGATGTTTCTATAGTGTCATCTAGGCTTGCTTCATAAACAGGAATAATCCAACCATCTCTTGAGGAGCGAACAAAACCAAAAGCAATTCTCGGAATATTATTCTTAATGCGTCCTAAAACCAGCATTTTAAGCTTACTATCATGCAATAACCTCTCTTTTTGAAAAACATATTTTGAGATTACAAGATGGTTATCTTCAATCAAAACTAAAAAACCACCATCAGCAGTCCAAATCCAATCCTCATATGGGTGGCTTTCAAGGAGATTAGAAGAATGATTGATTGTTCTGTAAAGATGAATTGATTGAGCGATCTTCTCGGATACTTGTATTGTCCCATCAGATCTTGCCAGTGAATAATGAATTAACGATTCGCTTTCATTTACTAATATATGTATAAAATTATTTTTAATTTGAATAGATGGATAAATAAAACTGTAATTATTAGAAGAAGTTCTTTGGTTCAAAATAGGAAATCTCCATAGCGTTTTACCTTGTATATTGGTGCATTTTATGGAATTATACTGTCTGTTTTTATAATCTGTTTTTGTAAGCCACATTAGTAGTTCAGAATTTTTCTGAATTAAAATATCACCACTATTTTCTTGAGTATGATGTATTTCCAACGTTTCAGGATCAAAAAAATAAGTACAACCTTTACCTGTTCCTAGAATGTAGTTTGATAGATTAGCATTTAAACCAAAAAAATGATTTAGATGAATGGAATGTTTTTTGAAAGAATTTTCGCTTAAATCTATTGAAGCAATTTTATCTACCAAGTTACCATCTTTGTCCTCTATTCTATAATCAAGATATAGATAGTTGTTTTCTTTTCTATAAAATCCGTTGTAAATTGATGAAAAATCGTTTAGTTTACAGATCTTTTCTATTTTTCCTGTAGAAACAGATATTGAGTTCAAAACACTTTCTTTTTCATTTCTTTTGTCCGTCTCAATAGGATTCTTTTTTCCTGTTTGGTTGTTTGTTGTTTTGAAAACCAAGATATTGCATGAACCAATATTTAACACAAGAAATAACAATATACAAAATTTATAGATATTCTTCATGATATCCTACTTCCCAAAATTTTTAAATAGATGTTTCTTAAATGTTTCCATATATTCTATTCTATTTGACTCCACATCTGGATCAGAGCCAGGTCCATAACTACCAGTATTGTAAGCTCCAGCTATTAATGTCCAACCATTGATAGAATTATCCCCGTAATGATACAACCAATCCAATAGTTCAAGCATTCCTCCTCCAATATTAAAGAACGCATTTGTTCTCCAGTTCACATTACTCATATTTCTTAGGTTTTTAAATAATAGACTTTTATTAACATTATCTGGAAACCAATAATCATTAAGTTGCATTAATCCCCAATCTCCACTTGCACTCGGTCCCCAGGTTGGATCAAAGCAATAGCTTCTTTTCTCGGAATACATTATTGACCTTCCAACTCTAGCAATATCAACTATCCCTAATGCATCTTTTTCTGGATCTGTATATGTTTCACCAGTTTTTGGATTATACGTCTTTGAGCTATTCCATTTTATTATTTTTTTAGTTTCTTTTTCATATTCTGCAACTGAATAGCTGGTCCAAAAACCGAAAATCATATTATATTGGCCATGATCTCCATTACCGCTTGGTGATTGATCTCCTTCGCGTTGATCGTATGCTATAGCTTGTTTGATCCCTCCACCTACCGTTGCATGCTTGATAAAAGTGAATAATATATCTTTTCCTGAATATATTTGTTCCCATGAACTTAGATAGAAATCTGTAAAATTTGCAATATCATTAAGAAGAACTTTAACATTGATATTACTCCAATCAACTCCTCTGTTTTGCATATCATCGAATCCTGCATTAAGACCAACAACTATAGCTTGAGTAGTTGTATCTGTTACTAAAGAAAATGCTACCGGTTTATCATTGCCTCCTTGTGCAACATAAATCGTTTTACCATTAATTTTAATTGTATATATTGTAATATTTTCTCCATTTGACAATGTTAAAGTAGTAACATCTGTAATATAATCCTTCCACTCACCTTGCAGTTCTTCTCCTCCGCATCCATCAAAACTTCCCATCATATTATCATGACCCATGTTTT
>JAJFUD010000032.1 GCA_021372585.1 bacterium | reverse complement strand
AAGAATGGTAAAAGTAACCATACCACCACGATTGAAATCGACTCTCATTACCTGGCGACACAACAGGAAGGCGAGTGGATGAAAATACAGGGATTGCCATTTTATATGCAAACTGATTTGAAAGCAAACAAGATTATCTATATCAGTCAACTACATTCACCTTCTCTCCTGCTATCAGAAACTGAACTGAATGCTTTGACTCGTTATGAGATTAGAATCACTGTGAACACAACCGACTCTACCGATTTCAGGTTAATCAACCAGATCCTGGGAACCTTACGGGTGTATTGATGAAAATAGCAGGGAAAGCTAATGTTCAAAGAAAGGGAAGTACTTATTTCAGACAGAAAAGTGTGTCAAGAACTTCCCTGACTCATGAAAAGATTAGGTAATATGTGTAACATCTTCAGTAACAGTGAAAAAGATTCTAAAAATCAAATAAGTGAGGAAAATCGATGAGTTTAGGAAAACAGATAATAAATCCTGAAAATAGCCAAGAAATCCAAGATTTACTGAAAGAGTTACACGAGATCATTTCTTCTGCACGTCAAGCAGTTAATAAGAATGTCAATACCATTCAGGTGCTAACCAATTTTGAAATTGGCCACAGGATTATAGAGAATGAGCAGAAAGGGGAAAAACGAGCTGAATACGGAAAAACACTGATCAAGATTTTGGCAGATAAGCTAACCAAGGAATTTGGATCCGGTTTTTCAAAACGTAATTTGGAGTATATGCGGCATTTTTACCTTGAATATAAAAATAGAAGCGATCAGATTGTGCAGACAGTGTCTGCACAATCTGAGAAAATATCGACTATGTCAGTAATTGTTGAAAATACGCAGACAGTGTCTGCGCAGATACTATCTGGTCAATTGTATAAAGGCCCTTTTGATCTGAGTTGGTCTCATTATGTGTTTCTAATGGGAATTAAAGACGAAGATGAAAGAAGTTTTTACGAAATAGAATCAAGGGATCAGAATTGGTCTTTGCGTGAGTTGGAACGCCAATATAATTCAGGTTTATATGAACGACTTGCATTAAGTCGGGATAAAAAGAAAATTAAAGAACTTAGTCATAAGGGTCAGATAGTGTCTAAACCGGAAGACCTTTTTAAAGAGCCTTATGTATTGGAATTTCTTGGGCTTGATGAAAAGATTGCTTATTCAGAATCCGACCTTGAAAGTGCGATAATTGATAAAATTGAACGGTTTTTATTGGAACTTGGTAAAGGTTTTCTTTTTGAAGCACGCCAGAAACGTTTTACCTTTGATGAAGACAACTTTTATGTTGATCTTGTTTTTTATAACCGCTTACTCAGATGTTATGTTCTTATTGATTTAAAAATTGGCAAGCTTTCCCATCAGGATCTTGGACAGATGCAAATGTATGTTAATTATTTTGACCGTTATATCAAAATGCAGGACGAAAATCCAACTGTTGGAATAATACTGTGTCAGATGAAGAAAGAAGCATTAGTAGAAATAACTCTGCCAAAAGATACAAACATCCATGCAAAAGAATACCGTCTATATTTACCATCAAAAGAAGAATTAAGAAGAAAACTTCTCGTTTGGACTAGTGATGCAAAGGAAAAAAGATGAAAAGAAAGAAATGCATCATTTTATTGTTTATATGTATTTTTTTATTCTCTTGTTGCAACAAAGCATTAGTAGAAAGGCCTATACTACAGGAGAAAACGCTAGAAAAGAAAAATCATTCAAACAACCAACCAGCTTCTCTCGATAATGTGAGTGGTGATAAAATACGGTGGACTGGGTGGGAATATGAACCATTTAAAGTAAATACAGAATTATGGTTCGAGGAAAACCAAAGTGAACGTGGTCAATATACTGTTAAAGGCTCTTATCCTGTCATCACAGGTTTTGAAGATCATACTATCGAAATATTGGTAAATCAATCAATCAAAAGTGCAATCCTGGAAGAGGTAAAAAAACTTAGTCGAGAGTGGATCAACCAATATACATTTCTTTTTTCTTATCGGATCATGCTTTTGCATGAGTCAAATGTTAGTATTTTATTGGAATACCATGTGAATATTGGAGGATCTCATGGATATGACCGTGCAAAAGCCGTGAACATTGACCTGAAAAAAAAGAAAGTACTTCAAGATGATGAATTGTTCTATCCAAATTCTCATTATTGGGAAGTGATCAAACCGATTTTCAAGCGTGAGTTTGAACAACAATTTCACGGAAACATCACCTTAAATGAAAATCGATTAGATTTTTCGATTATGCATCCTGATCTATCCTTTGTTTTTACACCGGTAAATCTTACGATTGTTTACGGTGAAAATGAGACCGACTCAAGATTTTCCTCTCGTGTGTATATAGATATTCCTCTAAACAAGCTATCCAACATCACACCATACAAAGAACTGGAAAATGCTTATAGTTACCAAACCGCTCTGGAAAACTGGGAAGTGGTTGAAAACAGGAATGATATCCATAACGACTTGAATCAAGGATTCATCATCAAATATCCGGTAGAAAAAGATGAGGATGGCATCATTCTGGATATGCATAGAATCAGTTTTCATGATATTCTGATTGATATATCGTTTTCCGAGAATGCGCTTCCGATCCAGCCTAATGATGATTTGCATTCTTTTGACACAGTAAAAGCATCGATCCTTATTCAATGGAGAGATATTGATGGAAGCGAAAACCTGGTCAATAAAACAAAACTGGACTTAGCTGCAACAAAACCAAGAACGGATAATAAGTATAGTCATTGGGAAAGCGAACAGATCAATCGGATTTGGTTTGAAAAAAGCTGGGATCGTGAGATTTGTTCTTACCGAGGAATAGTCAATGGAACGGAATACCAGATAACCATTACTCTTCCCCAAAAAGAAACAAAAGAACTCGAAGAGATAATCACATCTAGGATTAATCAGATCCTGGGAACTTTTCGGTTTTTCTAGAAATTTTAAGATATTGAAATAGTAAAAAAGAAACTAGCTGTTGTTTGGTAGCTAAAACTGGTTTTTTGGAGGTAGTTTAGATGAAGCAATCGGTAACAGTATTATTGATAGGATTCATACTTCTAAATGGTTTGTTTAGTTGTACAAAAAAGCGAGAAGAGCCCAATCAACAGCAAGCTGCTTTGTCCGTAATAGAGCAAAGCATCCAACCAATTGATTTAACTTCTCTATCTGACAAGGAGATTCAATGGAAATCATGGGAATCTTTCCCCATACAGATAGAGACAAGACGATACTGTCTACATCAGGTAGAAAATGATATGAGCGATAAAATGATTAGCGAAGAAAATGAATATGAATGCATCTTGCATATCGATGGATACTATCCACTATTCAGAGGATTCGTAGACAATTCATTTCAGGATCAAGTCAATAAAGAGTTGTACAATTTTCTTCTTTATACGGATGGATATGCAGAACTTAAAAAACTTGTAACCATCAATACAACATCCTTGGATGATTATCGCAGTCCTGCTGATCCTTATCTTTACTACTATTTCACCTATACCGTCCCACTGATCACAGATAAGCTAATTAGTATATTATTCCTTATATATTATAAGATAGGATCTGCAGGTGCTTATCAAACTGCTGTCTCCGTCCAGATCGATCTGAAGAATCAACAGATCATCAAAAAACCGTCTGTCTTATTTTCCTCTCCTCATTTCTGGGAAACGATTAAACCATATTTCTTCGATGGATTACAGCAACAGAAAGCAGATTTGATGGATCAC
>JAJFUD010000029.1 GCA_021372585.1 bacterium | reverse complement strand
AAAAGACTCTGCTTTGTTGGGTTGAGCACAACAAACCAGAAAGATCATTATGAAAGCGGTAACTTTTTTTGATATCGTTTTTTTCATTGTTTCTCCATCAAATAAAAGTGATTTGTTTTCTACTCTAAGTAACGAATATTATCATAAATTTGTTTTTTAAAAAAACAAATTTAAAAAATTAAAAATCAGCGAAAAGAATATCTGCTTAAAAAAAGTTCAGTTAAAAAGCTGGAATGTTGACTCAGAAAAACACCTTATTCTTTTTTACGCAAAAACGTACAGCATGGTAATACTTGAATTATAAGCTGATATCCCCTACAATCTTTCTATGTTAGAGAGTAAGGAGAGAAACAATGAGTTCCTACCGCGATAAGATCCAGATGGATGGTTATACTTTTGATGATTTGCTATTAATCCCTGCTGCTTCCGAAGTACTCCCCAAGAATGTCTCCTTGAAATCAAGGTTAACAAAAAAAATTAACATGAACATTCCCATAGTCAGTGCTGCCATGGACCGGGTAACGGAATCCAATATGGCTATCGCTCTGGCCAGACAAGGCGGTATCGGAATTATTCACAAGAATTTGCCGATTGATAAACAAGCAGACGAAGTAGACAAAGTCAAACGTTCCGAGAGTGGCTTAATCACCAACCCTGTTACGCTGAACGGGGAATGTACGGTTCAGGATGCTTTGGATATTATGAAAAAATACCGGATTTCCGGTGTCCCGATTATCAAAGGGGAACATTTGGTCGGTATTATCACGAACCGTGATATTCGTTTTGTAACCAATTTCGCCATACCAGTTGCGGATGTCATGACGAAAACGAATCTAGTCACAGCTCCTGTCGGTACTTCCATGGAGCAGGCAAAGAACATCCTTAGTCAGACAAAGGTTGAAAAACTCCTGATTGTGGATGATCAATTCCACCTAAAAGGACTAATCACCATCAAAGATATCAACAAGATCTCCCAATATCCTAATTCCTGCAAGGATGAATTAGGCAGGTTGCGTGTTGGCGCTGCTGTTTCCACCTCGAAAGATGTGATGGAACGTATTGAAAAATTAGTGGAGTCCAATGTTGATGTGTTGGTGGTGGACTCAGCGCATGGCCATTCCATCGGCATTATACATTTAGTAGAAACTATTCGTCATCAATATCCCGATCTGGAAATTATTGCCGGTAATGTTGCCACAGCTGAAGCGACTGAAGCGCTTATCAAGGCAGGCGCTACTGCCATTAAAGTGGGAATTGGTTCAGGTTCTATCTGTACTACCAGAATTATAGCCGGTATCGGTATTCCGCAAATGACTGCGATCATGCTCTGTGCCGAAATGGCAGACAAATATGATACCCCCATCATCTCGGATGGCGGGGTTCGTTACTCCGGTGATATCACTAAAGCTTTAGCGGCCGGAGCCAGCTCCATCATGCTGGGTAATCTCCTGGCGGGCTTGGAAGAAAGTCCCGGAGACCTTATTTTCTACGAAGGAAGACAATTCAAGGAATACAGAGGCATGGGTTCTGTGGAAGCGATCAAAGAAGGGGGAGGGGAACGATATTTCCAAGATGAGCTAGATACCTCTAAGCTTGTTCCCGAAGGGATTGTTGGCAGGGTTCCCTTCAAAGGTAAGCTACAAGATTTTATATACCAGTTATTAGGTGGATTGAGAGCAGGAATGGGTTATGTCGGTGCTCCGGATATTCAATTTCTCAGGAAAAACGCGCAGTTTATTCGTGTCACTTTGGCTGGTATGAAAGAATCACACCCTCATGATATTTCCATCGTCAGAGAAGCGCCGAATTATTGGATTAAATAAATGAACCAAGTGAACTAAGCTTGTCTTATTTGTTTTTTGTCTGTATAAGGGCTTCGTGAAGCCTGTTTAATAGCTTGTGCTCTAATGTATCCGGCATCACAAGGGGTTGTTTCATTGAGGTGCAACCTTCCTTCAGTATAGTAAAATCATCCAACAATTTCTTACATCTTTGGCAGTTCTTTACTTTAGCACAATTCTCAATCTTACGCAGATAAAGAGTAGCTTCCTTTTTTGTCATACGTTTATCGACAAAATCAGTCACTAATCTCTCATCACAACAGCCTAAAGGGGAAAAAATATTGCTATTCATGAACAGTCAGCCTTTCTTTTAATAACAATCTTCCTCTATGAAGTCTTGAACGCACTGTTCCAATGGGTATTTTCAGAATCTCAGCAATCTGTTCATAAGGAAGACTTTCTAAATCGCAAAGGATGATGACTTCACGAAAGTCTTCAGGCAGTTTTTCAATCGCTTTTTGAATCTGTTTGATCTGGATGCCCTGTAAAAAATTGCTTTCAACATTGATAGTAGAAGTGGCAGTAGATTGAATCAGTTCATCCGCATTGATCGTTGATTTATTTTTCTGAACATTGGTTAAATAAATATTTCTCATGATGCGCAATATCCAGGATTTAAAGTTGGAATCCCGATGAAAACGATAGAAGAATCGATACGCTCGCATGAAAGCATCCTGAGCAAGATCTTCTGCGTCATCTTTATTCCGTGTAAAATAATAAGCCACTCGGTATACATCATCTTTATACTCCAAAAAATACCTTTCAAATAATGCGATATCTTCCTGATTCATCTTAAAATCAGCTCAATAGAGACTAACTGTATTCTTGGCATAAAGTTTAATAACTTGTGGGACCAAACATATTTTTTTCTTCGATCTGTTTTTTTTGCTCAGGAGTAATAGGTATATCTTTGGGGATCAACATCACTACATATTCCGAAACTGGTTGTACTGTTCCTGTGAGAGAATACGCTGCCCCACTGATGAAATCAACCGTTTTTTGGCTAGCCTCCTGATCAGAGTCCTCAAAATTAAAGACTACAATGACATTTTTCTTCATTTGATCAACAGCTTCCTTGGCTGTCTTTGGGTATTCAATTTTAGTGATAAGGTTCACGCTGTACATTCCTTTGGCCGTATTGATCTGCATCCCTGATGGAGATGGTTTTTTAAATGGCTTTTTCTCTTCGGGTAATTCCGGTTTTGGTTTTGGAGTCGTTTCTCCAGTTTCGTCAGTATATTCATCCTCTTCATCGCCGACAAGTTTATTAAAAAAACCTGTTAATTTTTCCCACATTCCTGGCATATCAACCTCCAAATATAGCATTCCCAATGCGAAGCAAATTTGATCCTTCTTCTATGGCTATAGTATAATCTCGACTCATTCCCATTGAAAGAACCGGCAGTGGAATCGAGTATTTTTTTTCTAAAGTCTCTTTGGTTTCACGTAAAGTTCTGAAACTTCTCCGAATTAGCGATTCTTCTTCAACAAACGGCGCCATTGTCATTAAGCCGATGATGTTAACGGAGGAATATCCCATTAAAGCCTCAAACTCTTGTATTAAGTTCTCCGGTTGCCATCCCAATTTATATTCCTCCGGAGAAGTTTTTACTTCTAATAATATTGGGTAAGGGGATAAGTAGGAAGGTACCCTTTGGTGTAACACTTCAACTAATTTTGAATCAGTTACAGACTGAATAGCAGAAAAGGCCGGAATGATTTTGTTCATTTTATTTGTTTGGAGATGTCCGATGAATTGAAATTCAGCTGATTGAAAAGCTGGGTGTGAATGAAAGAACTGAATTTTCGGTAAAGCATGTTGAATCCTGTTCTCACCGAAGAGGGTGATACCGGCATGAAACGCTTCCTCCATCTGCTGGATGGAAGCATTTTTCGAAACAGCCATTATCGTAATCTCTTCAGGATTACGGAGAACACGTTTGGCGGTTTGAATAACTCGATCCCGGATTTCCAGAATAGCTTCGGCTATTGACTGTTTATTCTCCACTTTGGGAAAGCATTTTTTCTGCTAATAATTTGTCTTTGTAAATAGAGTCATTCTCTGAAAATTTCTCATTCTCATCAGCATACCCGGTAATCACATATTCTTTGGAGGCCGGTATGTACGTGCTGACATGCAAGTATTTTTTTTGAATCGTTTTGGCGTCATCCTGTATATAGACAAAATACTTCTTTTCTTTTTTTTCATTCTCTTCGATGCCCATAGCGGCTGTTGGTATCCGGAAACCATCAACAAAACCAAAATAAAAATTTCCTTCTGCAGAGCGGTCATTAATCATGGTGTCATTATATAAAGAAGAATCAAACACCGCATAGAATGCAGTCCCCTCTGCCGGGATAATCGTTTCTACGGTACCGGGAACCATGATACTGGTCGGTTTCGAAAAAGCAAATACATACTCTTTCCCTTTTTGGATCTGCATAAAAGGATCAGATTCTATATAAAAAATGTACTTAATAGTCGTATTCTTAAGGATCTTGAAAAGAAATTCACCTTTTTTCACAATCTGATCATCATTGACTTTTTCTTTCTTAACCGGTGGATTCAATATCTCCGGAAGAAGTAATGTTTTATTGGTAAAATTTGCCAGGGTATGGGTAGTCTCACAATTATCAATGATATAAGTCACAAATCCTTCCTCTTGGTTTTTCACTTTCGTAACGGTGCCGTCAGCACTTGTGATCTCCACAATATCGTTCAGTTTTGCCTGCAATTCCCCGGCGATGGCAAGCCTCTTTACTTTTCCATCAACAGGGGCTGTTACGAGGATCTCCTCTTTTGCCAAAAAGCCTTTGGCGGCTAATTTGACTTCTACTCTTTCCCTCTCGGAATGGAAGACCGCTTGTTGCTTCTGAAACCAGTTTTTGGGCATAAAATTAAAAAAGATAATAAACGCCACTACAATAAAAATACCATTAATAAAGTAATACAACCAGGGAAATTGTTTTTTAGAGGTCATTCTTCTTCAAGCTGTTTAAAAAATGGCTCTTTATCGTCAATGCTGGTGATAATATCCGGAATGACTAATCCACCTGCCCGTCGAAAAACCGGTTCACCCTCATCTGATTTATTTGGATCGGTTGGTTCTTGAGTTTTATTAAATCCTGATGCGATCAAGGTGATTTGTAATTCATCCGCCATCAATGGATTCGTTCCCGCTCCCCAAATGACATTACAGTCAGGATGGATGACTTTTTTAATATTGAGCATAGCTTCTTCCGCTTCCGCCAGTTTGAAGCCTTTCCCACCCCGGACATTAATCAACAGACTTCTTGCACCTTTAATGGAATATTCAAGAATATCGCTGTTTAAAGCTTTTGTGGCCGCATCTAAGGCACGTTTCTGCCCTTTACCGATGCCGATACCCATGTAAGCATCTCCCGAATCTCTCAGAATCGTCATTAAATCGTTGAAATCAGCATTGACTGTGTCATACTCGTATACTATCTCGCAAATCCCTTGAATACCTTGTCTTAATGCGTCATCAGCCAATAAAAAAGCTTGATCAAATTCAAAATCTTTATTCCTGGGATTTAATAATCGTTGGTTGTTGATAATTACTAACGCATCCACGTTCTCGCGAAGCTTGCGTATACCCTCTTCAGCGTTGGCTCTTCTTGGTTTCCCCTCGAAATCAAATGGCTTGGTAACAAAAGCAACCGTTAATAAACCAAGGCTTTTTGCAATCTTTGCAATGACCGGAGCCGCTCCTGTACCAGTACCTCCACCCATTCCACAAGCAATAATGACCATATTAGTATCTTCAAAAGCATTTCGAATCGCTTCTTCACTCTCTAAAGCAGCTTTCTCACCAATATCCGGTTTTCCGCCGGCACCAAGACCCTTGGTTAATGCAGGACCTAGCTGCAATTTGCAGGGTGCCATAGATTTCTCAAGAGCCATTAGGTCTGTATTGGTTGAAAAATATTGCAAGTAATCTTGTATATCTTCTTTAATCTCGGTAAACACTTCGTAATTTTCTTTCTTACCTCTGGATAAAAAAGTCAAATCGGTTAATCCTTGTTCAATCATGCGATTTACCGCATTAGAACCTCCTCCACCTATACCAACTACTTTAATCTTTGGTTTAGCCATACAATTTTCTCCTCTCCAATAGAAGAATCCTTAAATAATCATAGTCACCAAAACAGTAAAATCAAGAAAATTACTGATGTTTTCTACAGATAATTTGGTCAGAAAATCGGAAATCAAATTGTATAAACTCATCCCATGAGCTTTTTGTCTTAATATACTCTTCCAGCCTTATAATTTTTTTTTCCAGGGTTTGGATAAATTCTTCAGGATTTTCCTCAATAAAACCTATTAGGCAGGATTTCTGAAAAATGGTGAGTGTAATCCCGGTATTCGGATTAAATTGAATATTCCTGACTTTTGGTCCCAAGCCGCTCTCTGAACAGTATAAATAAGCTATCAAAGCCGAAAGTTCTTTTTCGTATACTTCATCAATCGAGTTTTGTACCGATTGAATTTCGATGGGATAATAAAACAAAAGCGTGGAAGGTTGAACAGATTCTTTATCCTGGGTAGAGATTAATTTTCCGGCTATATCCACCTCCCGGATATACTTATTAAGATAAATATATCTGGCTTGGTATTTTTCAGAAAAATGAAGACTCCAAAAATAGGGAATTTTCCGGTGTAGGACTGGGCTGGTGATTGGCGCTTTCATCTTGCTCCAATCCAATGTAGTCAACTTTTTCAGAGAGAGAATTGAGTTCCCTGACATAGAACGGATAAAAGTCCGGACTTCCTTCTTTTGTTCTGCAGGAGCATAAATTCTGATGATGGGCGCCCAGGACAAGTAATATCCACCAAGAATCAGGATAGATAGTAACACTAAATTAAAGAAAAAACGTACTAAGGCTCTTTTTTGTCTTTTTCGTTTTGAAGATTTCATAAAACTACTGTGCCCAAGAGGACTCGAACCTCCAGTCTACGGCTCCGGAGGCCGTTGCTTTATCCATTAAGCTATGGGCACATTGAGGTTTGGAATACATTGTAATCATATTCCGGTCAATTTACCAGCCTCCCAGGGAAAAGTCAGGAATAGCTTCATTGGCAAGATAGGTATCGGGGTATATTCTCTTTCGAAGGCTTCGGAATAAAGTTTATGCCAGATACCGATCAGGACGATGGGGACTTTGGAGAGCACGGAGGCTTCCCGGACAATAGAGATGCCTTTCCTAACGTTCTTCAAGGTGGTATCAAACCGTAAATGAGGATTCGCCACTAAACCTGTTATGGGCAGTTTGGTGGACATCTGGAGAGTAGAGATGGTCTCTAAAATCTTCTCGGGAGAATCAGCAAAAGGTCTGTAGGGATTAATCACCAGCCAAACAGAAAGGTCCGTTTGTTGAAAAAAATTCTGAAACTGAGCAATAGTAATGGAACCGCGGTCTTCACCACCAACGTCCATAATTAAGTCATAGCTGTCATCCTGCAGGTAGGCGACTATTTTTGATGGTACAATTGGCATATCTGCTTTTAGCATTCGTGTTTCGGGTAACAATAAATCAATATGCATCGCTTGTGCTTTGTCCACGACATCACGAAGACGGATATATGGTTTGATGATATCCATATCAATCAATTTGACAGGTCTTTTAAATTGTGATTGGTATTTCAAGGCGTAATTGAAACCGATTTCACTCTTACCGGACCCCATGTTTCCGATTAACAGGGTAATTCGTTTATTGATAGACATTTGGCTTCATTTCGCCGGTGATTACGCGATAGATATTCAATGCCAACGCTTCCATCTCGTCTTCGCCGGGATATATTAAACTGGGTGCTATATAGGAAACATATTCATCCAGCTGCTTATCGATCACTTTTGAATACGCCATGCCTCCGGTATAAACAATTCGATCCACCTCACCTTTCAACACCGTGCTCATCTCACCGATCAGTTTGGCTATCTGGTACAACATTGCGTTCATAATCCTTTTGCATTCTGGATCTCCTTGCTCCGCTCTTTCCTCAACTTCTTTTGCATTGTTCGTACCAAGATGGGAAACCATCCCTCCCTTACCGGCAATCAATTTTCTGATTTCTGCAGGGGTGTATTTACCGGAAAAACAGAAATCTGCCAGGGCTAATACCGGAAGAGAGCCGGACCTTTCCGCTGACATCGGTCCTTCTCCGTTAAGCGCATCATTTACATCGATCACTCTTCCTTTGTAATGCGCTCCAATGGAAATACCACCCCCCATATGCACCACGATAAAATTACAATCTTCATACTGCTTCCCTATATCTCTGGCAGCTCTTCTGGCAATGTGTTTTTGATTTAAGGCATGCCAGATGGAGACCCGCTCCATGGATTTTAAACCGGAAATCCTCGCTATATCTTCCAATTCATCCACCACCACAGGGTCTGCAATATAAGCGATCGTTTTATTTTCGTTGGATAGTTCATCAGCTAAAACAGCTCCTAAATTGGAAGCATGCGTCAAATACCGACAGGTTCTCAAATCTTCCAACATCAACTCATTGATCTGGTACACACCTGATGGAATCGGTTTAATACCGCCTCCGCGTGCGGCAATGGCAGAAAACTGCTTCATGGTATATCCTTTTTGAGTCAACCATTGTAATATTTTCTCTTTTCGAAAAGATAACTGATCCATCAAGTTCGGAAACACTTTTAGTTCCTCAGCACTATGCATAATATTTTCTTTAACCAGGCACTTTTCCTGCTGGTAAACCGCTAATTTCGTTGAAGTGGAACCGGGGTTAATGACTAATATTAACTGTTCATCCATTTCATTTACCTGTATTCGCCATTAAATTAGCGATCAAGATAGAATTGTATTTATTTTCCGGGGAATCGGCACGCGAAGGGACTACAACCGGAACCATTGCGCCAATGACCAGTCCGGCGGTCTCAACCAACCCGCCACCCAAGTACAAAAGGACTTTATAAAAGATATTACCGGATTCAATATTTGGCATCACAGCGATATCCATCTCCCCACCCACTGAACTCACAATTCCTTTGTGGCGGCAGGATTCAATAGAAACAGCGTTATCCAACGCCAAAGGTCCATCGCAAATCACACCGGGTAATTGTCCGCGCTCACACATTTTTGTAATAATAGCCGCATCAACAGTGGATTGAATATTGGGCGTCACGGTTTCGATAGCCGACAATAGAGCTGCCTTTGGCATGTTTATGCCCAAAGCATTCGCCACCAGAACCGCATTTTTAATAATTTCGATTTTATTTTCCAGGGTGGTTTCTGTGACAATTCCACCGTCGGTCATTAAGATTAATTTCGGATACTTCTCACTTTTGATCACTCCCACATGAGAGAGCAATTTTCCTTTTCGAATGCCATATTCTTTGTTCAAGACTTCCTTAAATAAAACCGGGGTGGATATTAAGCCTTTCATCAAAATATCAGCCTGCTTGCTTCGGATCAATTCCAATCCAAGTTTACACTGATTCAGCTTGTCGGGTTCGTCTATGATCTCGACCGTGTCCAAAGAGAAATCAGAGGGAGCTGAAGATTCGATTTTAACCCGAGAATCAATAAGAATCGGTTCAATCAGTTTGGCTTGTTTTGCCATATGTACTGCCTCCAGCACATCGTTATCACCAGCAGCTACTATCACTGTTCTTCTGGGTGGAAACTGAATCGCTCGTTCATACGCTTCTTTAAAATTGGTAATCATTTTTCCTCCTAATAAGTTAATAAAGTTTCAAGTCCCCGGTTTGCTCTGTAAGCAGCCAAAGCTAAAGCTTGCAGTTCATCTCCACCGGGATAAACAAAAATCGGGGCAATAAAGGAAACACGGGAGATGATTCCTGCTACCATTAATTTGGAATTCGCCATGCCCCCGGTTAACAATATCGCTTTGACGAGTCCTCGTAATACAGCTGTAACAGCGCCAATTTCTTTGGAAATTTGGTATATCCAGGCATCCAAAATAAACTTTGCATAGGTTTCGCCTTGGTCGATTCTCTTTAACACTTCTTTGAGATCATTGGTCCCCAGATAGGAGTAAAGACCGGCTTTTTTCAGGAAAAGCGTTTTCACCTCTTTCAGAGTCATTCCCTCCTGATGGCAGAGATTAACGACACTCATCACCGGAAGCGTACCGGATCTAGTGGCGGAAAATGGACCGGATTCATTAGCATTATTCGAATCAACCAATTTCCCATTTTGGAAAGCGGAAACGGATACACCTCCTCCCAGATGGGCAACGACAAAATTGGTATGATCGAATGAAAGATTCTGCTCCTCACAATGACGACGGATAACTGCCCGTATATTCAGCGGATGGTCTAAGGCTACTCGCCTGATCTCTTTGATACCGGTAACCTTCGCATTCTCTGACCATTCGTCAACGGAAACGGGGTCGGTGGTATAGGCGGGAATATTATTCTCTCTTCCAATGTTCATGGCTATCATACATCCAAGATTGGAAGCATGGTCTCCAAAAGTCCCAAGAGCAGCATCCTTTACCATGGCATCATTGATCAGGTAGGTGCCTGCCTGCAAGGGTTTCAGTAAACCTCCTCTGCCTGTTACAGCTGTAAACTGAGATAATTGGTATCCTGATTCATGAACTGCTTCCAACACTGTTTTTGTTCGATAAGCTTCCTGATCAGCAATTTTGGTGAACTGAGACAACGCTTCTACTGAATGATTGATCTCTTTGACAAACTTCTCAGTCTGGTCTTCATAAATGGCAATCTTTGTTGAGGTAGAACCGGGATTAATCGCCAAGATAACTTCCATACAGAACCTCCTGTTTCATGGTTTAATCGCTTTTTCGGGACAGATATCCAAACAATATCCGCAACGGTTGCATAAGGATGAATTCCAATCAATTTTGTCCTGATTAGACAAGGTTAATGCCTGGAAAGGGCAAGCGGTAACACACTCTGTGCATAAAGTACAGGACTCCGGATTAATTCGGACTGAAGACCTTCTTCCCCATTTATATTGCATCTGATGAATAGCCTTATGAAAACGGGCAGACCGGTTATGAATCATCAGCACATCTGATATTCCAAGTTTACTCTTTGAAGCAGCTCCAAGGAAAGGAATAGAAGAGACGCGTACCCCGCTAAACATGACCGAATAAGCATCTGCGGAAACGACATCATTGGACAGCAGGATGAATGGCTTCGGTTCAAGGTTTATGTTCAAACTGATCGGGATTTTTTTTAATAAAGGTTTTACCGCTTGGATCAATGCTTCAGATCGCAACGCTTTCGTTGGATATAGCTGGATCTCCACTTGAGTCATGGTCGGCAACAAGTAATACAGAGAAGAAAGAGCAGAAAACAACCCAAATTGGTAGGAATACTGCGTGCAAGTGATGGGTATGATCCTCTCCGCATCATATAAAATCGTTGGCAAATAGGTACTTTTCAGTTTGATTTTCGGGGGGGAGGGATTGGCACTAAACAAAGGCTCCACAATAGTTTCAGGCTCATCTTTCACATATTCTGTCTTGAGATCCCGGACCACCAAAGGGTTGGAAACCATATCCTCTGGCAAACGCTGAGAAGAGAACAAAACTGTATTTTCCGACAGGGTAGAGAAAAAATCCAGCCATATTTTTCCACTGCCTCGTAACCATTTGGAAAATATTTTTCGGTCCTTTGGTAAGCAGGACAAGAGAATTATCTGGTTATTTTTAGGTTCTTTCAGAATTTGACGAAAATACTGGTTTTCCGGCAGATTCAATTCATTAAAAAAAGACTGGGAACCCTCATCAAAGCAATCCAAATCCCAAGTCTTCCAAAAAATATCTGCCATATTTCTCCTTTTCTTTGCTTCATGTATATTATAATAAGCTATGATGAATTTTTTAAGTTCTATTCCGGCAAAAAAGATTTTTAAAGGTGATCAAAATCTTCTTTGGGACGGTTTTTTAACCGATTTTGCCCTTCAAATGTTTCTTCAAAAAGAATACCCTCAAAGTCAATTTGTTCCCTTTGTTCACGATGAAAAAGTAGGCGCTGCAGATATCAACATGATTTATTGCCTCCGGGATACATCTGCGCCTTACCTGCTATCAGAAGATTATGCCGATTCTGCTGGAGACGCTTGTTATATTAATATCGACGGTTCTTACGGTTTATTCTATTTGCCAGTAGTGGAAGAGGACAGGTTAAAAGAATTCGGCATCTCGATACGAGCGAAATCAAAGCAATTTGTCAGAATCAAGCCGTATCTCAACGAGGCGTTTATTCGGGAAAGCGCAAAAACCGGATTGGTGCTGAACTTTTCCGAACCTGCCCCGAATACGATCGGATCGATGCTTCATCAGGATGTATTCGATTGCTATTTTAATGTTCACCCTTTTCAGCAGCTTTTTTATCTTTTCTCTAAATCTCATGGTCGTTATGGTATTGTTCCAACCGAAGACAAGAATGTTTTACTTTCTTCGTTGGATTGTAAAGAGCCGGCTTTTCAAAAATCCCTGAAGGATTTTATGCAATCGACTTTCTTTGATAGTGCCATTCAATATTCAGATCCTTCCCATCTTGCATCGGTGAAAGCAAGGATTCATGAGCTTGAAGATTATATGGAGAAACAAAATGCCTGGAATGGCTCTTATACAGATTGGCAGCTGAAAGTGATTCGATTTATGGAACAATCCATGAACGCTCCAGACACTCTCTCCTATACAAAATCAAGCCATATTTTTCAACATCCGGGGGAGTATGGAATTGGGCATTGGCTATTTCATTTGTTGAGGGAAAAATCGGAATTATTTATGCATTGTTACAACGAAGCCTTAAATGAGACCAAAATGAGTATTCAGCGAATAGTAGTGAGAGATTCCATGATGAATATTCCTTACTACCTCAACCGGATGTTTGATGTCAATCGTTATTATAGAACCCCTTTATACATGCATACTGAAACCAAGAAGCTGTATTTTCGGGAAAGCGGACGATGGATTGAATTTGATCCCCCTCTTGACCATGGATTTATCACCGGAAAAGCAATTCCTTTCCTAAACGAACTCAGGCTTTTGGATAAAACCATCGCCCTTCCTGAAAGCGGATCAAAGTATACTCCTGCCTGTAAAGCTATGGTAAGACTGCTCCGCGAAAATGACGTTGACTTGCCCAAGGAGTCCGGGATAATTCGAATAGGCTTGAATTTTCTGGATCATATCCACTTAAAAACTGAGTATCAACTACAAATTCCTGCCATGCTTCAACCTTACTTTGGGAAGTCTCTTTCTACGGATCAATTCAGTAAAACCTGGCGTGTTGTCTGTGAACAGATTCAAGAGATACTTACCGGTTCAAAACGTTATGAGGAAGATCAGCAGGTAAGACTGGTGGAAGAATGGTTTGCTGATGACTATTCCAAAGCGCTCTCGTTTATGGATCCAGCGATGAGATCGCTGCTTTGGAAAACTTATCAGGATTATCAGGATGCCCGTGAAAAAAAGCAGAACAAAGCCTCTGATAGTTCCATTTCAACCTTTCGAGTGGAAAAATGGAAGCTCAACCTGTTGGTGGATTATTATAAGCAACGTTTAATTCAAGTGATGGATGGTTTGCATTATCTGAATAACCGCCCCTATTCTCTCTCAGTTTTTCTGATGTTCGGTCCGGAGTTTTTTTGGGAATTATTAGAATATGTAACTTTTCGGGAAGAAAAAGAGTAATAGTATTCGAATACACAAAGAGGAGGAAAATGATGGAAGAAATTGATAGGAAAGAAGAACAGACAGAGACCATGGATGGCATTTTTCATACTGGGTCTGATGAACAAAAAAGAAGTAAGGCTGCAAAACCCACACGGCAAAATAAAGCCGTTCTGATAGCGGTTTGTACTTTATTGTTTTTTATTGGTAGTACGATGGGAAGCTTATTTACGGTTTATTGGTTAAGTTATAAGCCATCCTTTTTACCGGTACCTCCGGTGATCAAGAATATTGAATCCAATGGCACCGGTTCAGTAATTCAGGTGAAAAATCCCAATAAAATACAGAGTGAAGATTTGATCGTTCAGATTTCTGAAGCAGCCAGCCAGGTAGTCGTAAAAATAGAAAATTACCAATCTTCACGAAAAGGTTTAGTCAATGCCGGTTACGGATCCGGCTTTGTCGTATCTTCGGATGGCTACATTATTACAAATAATCATGTAGTGGAAGACGCAGATGCACTTGATGTTATCTTTAAAAACGGAAAAAAGTTCGAAGCCAAACTGATTGGTTCCGATCCTATTTCAGACATTGCGGTAATCCAAATCAAAGCCAAAGACCTTGACTACCTGAAATTAGCGAATTCTGATGAGATATCAGTCGGACAGACTGTTATTGCGATCGGCAACCCTTTAGGATACGGCACTACCGTAACCACCGGTGTTGTCAGCGGAATTCAACGGGAAGTGTCTCCTCCCTCCACCAAGGACATTCCGGATACTTTTTATTTTGACCCCTTTGGAGGAGGTATCCAGCAACAAACCACAACCTCAGCCAAGATCCCCATGGTGGGAATCATCCAAACCGATGCAGCCATTAATCCGGGCAATTCGGGAGGTCCTTTGTTAAATCTTAACGGTGAAGTGATCGGAGTCAATTTTATGATTGATTCATCCGGACAAGGAATTGGTTTTGCGGTCTCTTCGAATACCGTTCAGAAAGTCAAAGCAGATTTAATCGAATACGGACGTGTTTCCTGGGCTTCTTTAGGAGTGGTGATTACTGGCAACTCAGAAGAGGTAGCTTATGAATTGGAACTGAAGACCAGTGAAGGTATAGTAGTCATGGAAGTACCGGCTGGTAAAGCCAGAGAGGCCGGAATTAAGAAAAATGATGTGATCTTGGGGATTGAGGGGAAACCTATGCAATCTCCGGAAGAATTTATCACGTATATCCGATCCAAAAATGTTGGCGATAAAGTAAAATTATCCATCAACAGAGCTGGTAAAACCATGGAAATTGAGGTAGAATTACAGGAATTATCCGGTAAATAAATTCAAAGGAAGGTCTTTTGAGCAGCGAAAAGATCCTGATAAAAGAAATTGACGCTGAAGAAGATTTTAAAGAATGTGTTAAAATTCAGCAGGAACTTATCCAACTCAATGAGGTCGGTATCGTTCCTGCTTATCTTTTAAAGTTGATCGGCGAGAATGGCGGACTGACTCTTGGTTGCTATCTAAACGAGAAACTATTGGGTTTTAATTTTTCTTTTTCAGCCTATTCAAACAAAGAAGGTTATTACCTATTCAGCGATACAATGGGTTTTTACCGTGCTTATCAGAGAAAATCCCTTGGGTATCTTGTAAAACAGGTTCAGTTCCAATTAGCCCTCGAAAAAGGAGCCGGTAAAGTCATTTGGACTTATGATCCGTTGCTGGGTCCCAATGCAAACATTAATATCCGAAAAGTAGGGGGCATTGTCCACCATTACGAGATGGATAAGTACTCTGATGTAACCTATTCAAAAGGAGTTTCCATTCCGGCTGACCGTTTTATTTTGGATTGGCAGATCAAATCCAAACGCGTTCAATCCAGAATCCTCGATGATCATATTCACGGTTCCTTATTGCCGGAATCTTTTCAGAAGGTTTTTGCCAGCAGAACAATACCGGTGATCTACCACTCCTCTCACCAGAAAATTCATTTTGAATTCCGGGAAATCACCGATCTGTATTTTTTGCCGGAAGAACCGGTTGTGTTGATAGAAATCCCGTATGAGTTTCAGGAAATCAAGGAAAAAATACCGGAGTTAGCCTTTGACTGGCGAATCAAAACCCGTCGACTCTTTCAATTTTATCTGAATACCCATCATTACAAAGTGATTGATTTTTACCAACTGGAAGAGAACGACGAAATGAGAAATTTCTATGTGTTAGCTAAATTACCGCTGGAGCAGATTTTAGAATCGGATATTTAGCTGATTTATCCACCAATACAGAGCAATCAGGGTTTTTGCATCTTGTAATTCTTTCTGAGCAACATTATCGCTCAAAAAATTCTCAATTTCAGTTCGGGTGAACCAAACCAACTGAATATCCTCCGTCATGTCTTTATCGCCATAAGAAGGTTGTTCATCGGATCTCTTATGGACTAATCCGGAAAAGAGGATAATCCGTTCATCAGACAATCCGGGAGAGGGATAAAACGTCATCACCTTGTTCAACTGGTCTGCTTTGTAACCAGTCTCCTCCATAATCTCTCTTTCCATCGATTGTAGCGGAGTTTCACCCTCTTCCATCACCCCGGCTACACATTCCACACCCCATCCGGGACCTTTATGATAAGTAGGGTATCTAAATTGTTTGACCAAGAGAATATCAAACGTATCAGGATCCCATAAAATCGCTGTTACAGCATCTTTTCGGATTAAACTTTCCCGTAAAACCGGTTCTGTCATACTTCCATCAAATTTTTCAAATGATAGCAGGGCTTGTTTCACTTTCAGAAAACCTTTCCACACGAATTTCTCTTCCAGAATCTCAACCATACAAGGTTCTTTGATGGATTTCATATTAGGTTGATTTGATCTTGATACGGAGGAATTTTCGTTTGCCAGCTTTCCAAACCATCCCGTTTTCCAGTCGAACCGTTGCTTTGATATCCGTCAGTTTGCTGCCGTTTATCTCCAAGCCATTTTGTTCTATTAATCTTCGACCATCGTTCTTACTGGCAACCAGTTTCGATTCTAATAGAAAATCGACTGCCTTCACCTCTACAGAAGAGGGGATCAGATAGTCCGGTATCTCCTCCGGCAAATCATGCTTTCTATGTACACTGATAAAATGAGCCTCTGCTAGTTCTGCTTGTATAGGATCATGGTATTTTGTCGTGGTTTCCCTGGCCAGCTTCATTTTCCAGTCCATGGGATTCTCATGTTCTACCGCATTCCTGACAGAGTTCAGCGCTTCCCCGCTATACCCCAGAACCAATTGAAAATAATCCGCGATTAATTGATCAGGAATAGACATCAGTTTTCCATACATAGTGATGTTATCTTCCATTATACCTACATAATTCCCTAAGCTCTTGCTCATTTTCGCCTGACCGTCTAACCCTACTAGAAGAGGCATTGTCAGAATGCACTGCCTGGGTTGATGATAAAACTCCTGGAGATCTCTTCCCAATAAAAGGTTAAAAGTCTGGTCAGTTCCCCCTAATTCCACATCAGCATGAATAGCCACAGAATCGTAAGCCTGCATCAGAGGATACATAAACTCATGAAAGAAAATAGGCACTTCCTGGGTAAACCGTTTATGAAAATCATCCCTTTCTAAAATCTGGGACAACGTAAAATGAGCCATGAACCGGATCAGCTCTTCCATGGAGATCTTACTCAACCATTCACTGTTGTACCGAATTTCCGCTTTATTCACATCCAGAATTTTAGACACCTGGGAGACATAGGTTTGCGCATTCTGCTTGATCTCTTCAGCAGATAGTGCTTTTCTCACCTTATTCCTGCCGGACGGATCACCAATCATGGCAGTAAAATCACCGATCACAAAAATAACCGTATGACCGTTCTCCTGGAATTGACGAAGCTTTTCCAAGACAACCGCGTGTCCTAAATGCAAATCCGGGGAAGTGGGGTCCATACCTAATTTGATACGTAACGGTCGATTGTATTGCAGCTTTTCCAGCATCTCTTTCTCATCGATGCAATCGACAGCACTTTTTTTCACCTCTTCCAGCCTCATTTTATCCCCCCGGCTTTCTTTATCTTACTCCGGACAATCACAACAGAAACAACACAAGGTAAGAAAGAAATTCGTTCCTTGCCCATAATTATGCTATAATCACCTCATATTGCAAAGGAGAATATTATGGGTCGAATACCAGTTACCCCTTTGGGTAGTACATTAAATTGCCGGGGATGGCTCCAGGAAGCCCCTTACAGAATGCTGCTGAATAACCTGGATCCTCAAGTGGCTGAAAAACCTTCCGAATTGATTGTATATGGCGGTACCGGTAAAGCTGCCAGGAATTATGCTTGTTTAGAAGCGATCCTACAATCGCTCAGAACCTTAAAAGAGGATGAAACTTTGTTGGTTCAATCGGGAAAACCGGTTGGCATCGTACGCACTCAGAAACAAGCTCCACGGGTTTTGATCAGCAACTCAATGTTGGTGCCTGCGTGGGCGAATTGGAACGAATTCAGACGATTAGAAGCTCTTGGGTTAACCATGTATGGACAGATGACCGCGGGTAGTTGGATCTATATCGGCACCCAGGGAATACTACAAGGTACATACGAGACGATCGCTTCTGTAGCTGATAAACATTTTGCCGGGGACCTGACCGGAAAATGGGTTCTTACCGGAGGACTTGGCGGCATGGGTGGAGCACAACCTCTTGCTGTCACGCTCAACGGTGGCTGCTGCCTGTGTGTGGAAGTAGACCAGGAAAGGGCTGAAAAAAGATTAAAAACGGCGTATGTGGATCAAATTACCACCAGCCTTGAAGAAGCGTTAGCCATTATCCAGACTAGTATTCAGCAAAAAAAAGCGGTCAGCGTCGGTTTGATTGCCAACGCCGGCGATATATTCCCCTTACTGGTTCAACGAAGCATTTTACCAGACATTGTCACAGACCAAACCAGCGCACATGATGCATTAAACGGATATGTTCCATCAGGTATGTCTTATCAGGAAGCCTTAGCATTACGGAAGTCGAATCCGGAATCTTATATCCAGGCTTCCATGCAAACGATGGCTAAACAGGTTCAGGCGATGCTGGACTTTCAAAAAATGGGTTCCATTGTGTTTGATTATGGTAATAATATCAGGGGGGAAGCCTTTTCAGCCGGCATTGCGGATGCCTTTCAGATACCCGGTTTTGTCCCGGAATACATACGACCGTTGTTTTGTGAAGGAAAAGGACCTTTTCGCTGGGTTGCCTTATCCGGGGATCCCCAGGATATTTACCGAACGGATGAGGCTGTGCTCGAATTATTTCCCAAACAGGAAAAATTACATCGTTGGATTCAACACGCCCATGATAAAATTGTGTTTCAGGGTTTACCTGCCAGAATATGTTGGTTAGGACAAGGGGAGAGAGCTGAATTTGGTTTGCGGATCAATGACTTGGTCAGGAAGGGAAAAATCTCCTGTCCAATCGTGATTGGGAGAGATCATTTAGATACAGGATCCGTCGCCTCTCCTTACCGGGAAACGGAAAATATGAAGGATGGTTCCGATGCGATTGCCGATTGGCCAATTCTGAACGCTCTTGTTAATACCGCCAGCGGTGCTACTTGGGTATCGGTTCATCATGGCGGAGGGGTAGGCATCGGAAACTCCCTCCACGCCGGAATGGTGATTGTCGCCGACGGTACTGCCGCACAAGACGAAAATTTGGAACGAGTCTTGACGAACGATCCCGGAATGGGTGTGATCCGACATGCGGATGCAGGGTATGAAACCGCGAAAGAAACGGCTGTTCTGAAAGGCATTCAAGTGCCTATGATGGGAGATAAAACAAAATGAAACCACCAAAAGTCATCTTGGATTTTTTAGATAAATACAACGATCTAAAGGAGCAAAACCAATATTTTTATCTCCAGGAGATTGATAAAATAGAAGACCCCTTTGTTTGGGTAAAAGGCAAAAAAAAGTTGATGCTCGCTTCTTATAGTTACCTTGGATTGTTACAGCATCCCCGAATTAACCAAGCCGCCAAGGAAGCGATCGACCAATTTGGCACCGGTACCCACGGAGTGCGAATTCTTGCCGGAACTGAGACGATTCACAACGACTTGGAAGGATATATTGCCCGTTTTAAGCACCGGGAGCAAGCGATAGTTTATTCCAGCGGATATGTGACCAATCTTGCCACCATATCCACCTTATTTCATCGCGGTGACGCGGTGATTTGTGACAAATTTGACCACGCTTCCATTGTAGATGGGTGTTTGTTGTCCGGTGCCGAGTTTATCCGTTTCAACCATAACAGCTTATCAGACCTGGAACGATGCCTGCAAAAATCCCAGGAATATCGCAATCGCTGTATTATTATCGACTCGGTATACAGTATGGATGGAGATATTGCCCCTTTACCCGAAATCATTCAATTAGCCAAACAATATAACACATTGTTGATGGTAGACGAAGCTCATTCCCTGGGAGTATTGGGGGAAAAAGGCACCGGCATAGAGGAGTATTTTCATATCGAAGGGCAGATTGACATTCTGATGGGGACATTAAGTAAAGTGATTCCCGCCATTGGCGGCTATATCACGGGAGATACCGATTTGATCAATTTCCTGAAGCACACCGCGCGTGGATTTGTCTTCTCAGCCGCCTTACCCCCCCCGACTGTCGCTGCTGCCAAAATGGCATTTCAGATTATTTTGGATGAACCATGGCGGATTCAAAAACTGAACGACAATGTTCATTATTTTTTAAATAACCTTCACAAAGTCGGCTTCAATACACTTCAATCACAAACCGCAATTGTTCCGCTGATTATCGGGGAGGAGCAGAAAACGATGGAGGTGACTCGTTTTATGCAAGAGAGGGATGTTTTTGTGTTACCGGTCGTCACCCCGGCAGTGCCACCGAACACTTCCCGATTAAGAATGAATGTGACCGCTTCTATGGACTATGAGCACTTGGATATGGTCATAGAACAATTAATAGAAGCCAATAAAGTGTTTCATATTTTAAACTAAGACAGGGGGCAGGGTATGTTTCCGATTATCGCTAAGTTTGGTCCTATTGTGATTCGAAGCTATGGTTTGATGATCGCCCTTGGGGTGATAGCCGGATATTTCGCTGCCCGGGGAAGAGCCAAAAAAATCGGATTAACCGATGATCATATGGTGGATTTATTATTCTATCTCCTGATATTCTGTGTGATCGGTGCTAAGCTGATGTATGTCCTGACCAATGATTTCCTGTTTTATTTCCATAATCCGATCGAGATTATCAAGTCCGGCGGAGAGGGATTATCCTTCTTTGGCATCATCCCGGCTGGTATCCTTGTTGCTATCGTCTATGCAAAAATCCACAAGATTAATTTCTGGGCTTTACTGGATGTGTTAGCCTCAGGTGTTTTGATCGGATATGCGATTGGCCGGATCGGTTGCTTCTTTAATGGGTGTTGTACCGGTCTACCCAGTGATTCCTGGCTTTCATTCCGGTTTGGAGTGATGGATTACCCCCGTCTCCCAACTCAGCTATTTACCTCTGTACTGGCTTTTCTTGGATTTTTACATGTGTACCATATTGAACGAACCAAGCGTTTTTACGGAAAAACAATCGGATTTCTGTTGATTGATTATGCCATCATGACTTTCTTTATTGAGTTTTGGCGGGATGTCGCAAAAGTTACATTTCTTTGGAATATCCTGAGCGCAAGTCAATGGTTATCTATCGTGTTGATTCCTGTCGGATTACTTATCCTCCTGTATAGCTCCCGAAACCAACAGATACGGTTAGACGAACCGACCAATCAAGCTGAAATTGGCCTGGTAATCGATGCGAAAGAAGATACCAACGAAGCTGAAGTGACGGAGCTTTAGTAATCTAAATACGTTTCAAACTCCGCAGGATTCGGGTAATACGTACATTTATTCGCTTCCAGGAGCTTTTGCTTTTTCCAGGTTTCAAGGAACGCTTCCGACATAATAGGCTGTAGAAACTTTTGATCATTCAGCAAAGCATCCATGGCTGAAATCAAGCTATGAGGTATCTTTTCCTCTTTCCTGATCGCTTCTGCATCATGAGGGTCAATCCGGTTTTTGATCCCCTCTAAACCAGCCAACAGAATAGCGGACAAAGCATAATAAGGGTTTGCCAACGCGTCTGCGGTCCGCAATTCAAACCTTGTCTCCTCAAGAGGGGTATAGGCAGGTATCCGTATGGAAGCATCCCGGTTTGACTTCGCAAAAGACTTATTACAGGGCGCTTCATAACCGGGGATTAGCCGCTTAAACGAGTTGGTCGATGGATTGGTAAATGCCATCAACGCAGGGAGATGTAACAATACGCCACCCATATAATGCCATGCCAGCATACTTAACCGATATTCCCCCTTTTTGTCAAAAAAGAGAGACTTCCCTTCCGCGTCTGCCAAAAACATATGAAGATGCATCCCTGATCCGGGCATACCATAGATTGGCTTAGGCATAAAATTGACTACTTTACCGTGTTTTCTGGTTAGGTTATGAATCACGTATTTCGCTTTTAAGATCGCATCGGCTGTTTGGATGGATCCTTGAAAATCCAGCTCAATCTCACATTGTCCGGGGAAACCAACCTCATGATGATGGTATTTCACAGGAATACCCAGTGCCAGTAATTGAGCGACAATTTCAGATCGAATGTCTGCTAATTGATCAAAAGGTTTGGATAAATGATATCCTTTATTCGACTGAAGGTATTTTTCTTCAGAATAATGAGCGATGAAAGTATCATGTTGGTCTACACTCAAGTCCATATCGTCTACAATATAAAACTCCAGTTCAGGTAAAACCTGAAGGGTGTCTGCATAACCTAGTTTTCTCATGAATGCTGTGGTATTTTGCAGCATAACACGAGAGTCATACGGGAATACTTCAGCTTGCATTTTTGCATTAAATTGAAAAACAGTGCCCATCACATTCAATGTTTTTAAGAGAGAAAACGGATCTTCAAAAGCAGTAGCCAGATCAGGCCTGATCACCAGGTCTGAATTCGTTACCTCGGCTAATTTCAGGTTAGAAGCGTCAAATCCGATACCATTTTGCATCACTTCCTCGGAAACATATTCAGAAGGTAAGGTGACATGTCTGATTTTTCCAAACAAATCAACAATCCAGATATCGATGAAAGCATACTCTTGTTTTGCTTCCTGCCATGATTTTAACTGTTTACTTTTCAAGAAACGCCTCCTACACTGTTTTATCTACTCTCTTTTCAATTATTTATTCCCTTTGATTATACCGTGTAGAAATAAAATGTCAGCTACCCTGTTTACAGGAAACATCCTCTTTCAAAAATGCAGACTAACGGCATATCATTTAAAAAAGCGACAACCACGTTCATCTGATCAAAAATCTAAATAAAACCTTGTAATAATGAGTATTTCTGCTAAAATAATTATTTGGCATTTTATGAAATGGAGTGTGAGAATGGACGAATTGGAAAAAAAACCAAATGGATCAAACGGAGCAAACAATGTAAGTGATTACAACTCATCCAGTATCCGCGTACTAGAAGGATTAGAAGCTGTCAGAAAAAGACCCGCCATGTATATTGGATCGACGGATGCCAAAGGTTTGAATCACTTAGCGTTGGAAGTCATTGACAACAGCATAGATGAAGCAATGGGCGGTTACTGCTCCCATATCGTCGTAACGCTAGTCGAAGAGGATGTGATCAGCATTGAAGATGATGGCAGAGGTTTTCCGGTGGATCTTCATCCCGAACTGGGCATCCCGGGCGTGGAAGTGGCTCTCACTAAGCTTCATGCCGGTGGAAAGTTTGATTCAAAGAGCTACAAAGTCTCAGGGGGATTACATGGAGTCGGCGTATCGGTCGTGAATGCCTTATCGGAATGGTTAAAAGTAGAGATCAACAGAGAATCCAATCATTACGAACAGATCTACAAACGCGGCACGCCCCAGAATGAATTAGAAATAACAGGGTTATCCACCACAAACGGCACCAAAATCACCTTTAAACCGGATAAGGAAATTTTTGAAACCACCGTTTTTGATACTCATTTTTTAATCAATCGCCTCAAGGAATTGGCTTTCTTAAATAATAACCTTAACATTTCGTTTGTGAATAACCTGACACAGGAGCGTTATGATTACTTCTTTGAGGGAGGCATCAGAGAATATCTTCAATTTATTTTAGAAGGTAAAACATCCATTTTACCGGAGCCTGTATATCTGAATAAACCGGACGATGAACTGTTCATCGAGATTTGTTTCAATTATGCCTCTTCGTATGGTGAAACCGTGTACTCATTCGTAAACAGTATCAATACGCGCGATGGAGGTACCCATGTGTATGGATTCAAAGCCGGCATTCTGAAAGTCATTAATGAAAAAGCCAATTTATTAAAATACAATAAGGATTTATCAAAAGATTTGTTTTCCAGTGATGACATCAAGGATGGATTAACCGCTATTATTAACATACGCTTGCACGATCCTCAGTTTGAAGGACAGACCAAAGGCAGGCTGGGGAATAATTTTGTTCGCAAAGCGGTGGAAGAATACGTATACAATGAATTTTCCGGTATGTTGGATAAAAATCCTGATTTAGCCAAAGCAGTGATCGAGAGGTCATTGGTTTCCAAAGAAGCCAGGGAAGCGGCTGCAAAAGCCAGGGATCTGGTGAGGCGGAAAAGCTTTTTAGGAAGCTCAGTGCTGCCTGGCAAATTAGCGGATTGTTCTGAAAAAGATCCTGAAAAATGTGAGATGTTCATTGTAGAAGGCGATTCTGCAGGTGGTAGTGCAAAACAAGGGCGAGACAGACGCACTCAAGCTATATTACCCTTACGCGGTAAAATTCTGAATGTTGAAAAAGCCAATATTGACAGAATTTTAACCAATGAAGAGATAAAGTCCCTGATTGCAGCGCTGGGAACAGGTATTGAAAAAGATTTTGACATCAAACGCCTTCGCTATGGCAAGATATTAATTATGACCGACGCCGATGTCGACGGTGCTCATATCCGGACATTGCTGTTAACTTTCTTTTATCGTTTTACCCTACCATTGATTGAGAGCGGTCATATTTGCATTGCGCAACCGCCTTTATTCCTGGTGATGCACGATAA
The DNA here is from genome assembly GCA_021372585.1 of bacterium. GTDB lineage: Bacteria > Caldisericota > Caldisericia > UBA6126 > UBA6126 > UBA6126. The sequence continues at coordinate 59,763 of JAJFUD010000029.1, read as the reverse complement.
AAAAGAAAAATATTGTTATTCCGATCTTGAACTTGCCACTTATCTGGACACAGTCACCAGTAAATATGAAGTACAGCGTTACAAAGGTCTTGGTGAAATGAGTGCAACACAATTGAGTGAAACCACAATGAGCCCCGATAACCGTGTAATCAAGAGGGTAAACATTGAAGATGCTGCAGAAGCAGAACGCATGTTCACAATTCTGATGGGAGATAAAGTAGGCCCACGTAAAGAATTTATCCAAGCTCATGCTAAAGAAGTCACGAATTTAGACATTTAAACAGGAGATAAAAAGGAATGCCAAATCAGCCAAACCAAGAAAATATAGGAGAGCTCATCCTCCCCATCAGCCTCGATGAAGAGATGAAAAAATCCTACCTCGAATACGCGATGAGTGTGATTGTTGGGAGAGCTCTCCCGGATATTCGAGACGGATTAAAACCAGTCCACAGAAGAATTCTATACGCCATGATGGAACTCGGAAATCAAGCTAACAAACCCTTTAAGAAATCCGCTAAAATCGTTGGACAAGTGCTAGGTAATTACCATCCCCACGGGGATACTTCGATTTACGATTCATTAGTACGTATGGCACAGACTTTTTCTCTGCGATACCCCCTCGTCGAAGGTCATGGTAACTTCGGCTCCATTGATGGCGACTCACCTGCGGCTATGCGATACACTGAAGTTCGCCTGTCAAAAATCAGTCAGGAGTTGTTGGATGAGCTCAACCAGGAAACGATTGAATTCATGCCAAACTTTGACGCTTCCCTGGAAGAGCCGGTATATTTACCATCGAAAATTCCCAATCTATTACTCAATGGATCGAGTGGTATTGCTGTCGGAATGGCGACTAATATCCCCCCTCACAACCTGACAGAGCTGATCGACGGCATTGTTATGATTATTGAAAATCCTGAAGCAACCGTGGATGATCTTTTAAAATGCATTAAAGGACCTGATTTTCCAACAGGTGGGAAAATCCTGGGATTAAATGGAATCCGTAGTTATTTTGAAACCGGCAGAGGCAGCATCCACCTCCAGGGAAAAGGTCACATTGAAGAAGAGAAACATCACAATATCTATGTGATCGATGAGCTACCCTACCAGGTGAACAAAGCTGAACTAATTAAAAAAATCGCAGAATTGGCGAAAGATAAAAAATTGGAAGGAATTACCGATTTACGTGACGAAAGTGACCGTGATGGCATCCGAGTCATCATCGAACTGAAAAAGAGTATTAATCCTTACATTTTTGAGAACCAACTCTATAAAATGACTCAATTCCAAAACAATTTTGGCGTCATTATGCTCTGTCTGGTTGATCAGAAACCAGTTGAGATGGGTATGAAAGGTTTTCTTGAACAATTCCTGCTTCACCGGGAAGATATCGTCACAAAACGCACCCAATATGAACTGAGAAAATCAAAAAGCAGACTGCATATATTAGATGGGCTGTATATCGGCATTCAAAACATTGATGAGGTGATTGAGTTAATACGATCATCACAGGATACCGCAACTGCGAAGAGGAAATTGATCGACCGCTTTACTCTCACCGAAGAACAGGTGACAGCGATTCTGGATATGTCCTTAAGCCGTTTAACCTCCTTAGAAACCAAGAAAATTGAAGATGAAATGCAAAAACTCAAAGAGTACGTCACCCTTCTCGAAAGCATTATCGCTTCAAAAGAATCTCTTCATGCAGAGATTAAAAAAGAACTCCTTGAAATCAAGAGAAAATATGGTGATGCGAGAAAAACGGAAATTAACCAGGCTGCTGATGACGAAGAGATCGTAGAAGAAGACCTGATTCATGACGATATTGTCATGGTCAGCATCACACGCGACGGCTATATTAAGCGAATGAAGAACGATACCTACCAAACACAAGGTCGTGGCGGCAAAGGGGTGAAGAATACCTTTAAAAAAGAGGATGATGAAATACTGGATATTTTCTGTTCCTCTAACCATAAAGTAATGCTCTTTTTCAGTAATTTCGGAAAAGTATATTCCATGAAGATCTTCCGTATTCCGGAAGCCGATCGGAAGCAAAAAGGAACGCCTATGTCGTACCTGCTCCCGTTGGATCCTGAAGAAAGCATCTGCACAGCTATTTCAGTAGAGGATTTTGATCCTGAGCTTGGTTTGATGATGGTCACTTCCAGAGGGGTGATTAAAAAAACGCTGATCAAGGAATTTGAAAAGATTCGTAAAACAGGCATCATTGCAATTAAATTACGCCAAGGCGATTCGTTGAAAAAAGTACGTATCATTAAAAAAACCGATAAGGTGCTCATCGTTTCCAAAAAGGGGTATGCCGTCCATATCATGGCTGACTTGCGTGATATGGGAAGAAACAGCATGGGCGTCAAAGGAATTCGATTAGCCGCTGACGATGAAGTGATCGGGATGGAAATTGAAGAAAAGGGATACCAGCTGCTCTGCCTGACTGAAAAAGGATTTGGGAAACTCACTGACTTTGCTAAATTCAGACAGACCCGACGTGGAGCAAAAGGAGTCAAAGCGATGCGTATTGACTCCAAAACCGGTAATATTGCAGCCTGCCGTGCTCTTAAAAAAGGGATTACCCTCATCATTACTACCATGAATGGCAACATTATTCAGATCGACACCAACGAGATACCTTCCCTGAACAGGGTATCAAAAGGCGTTCGGTTAATCCGCGTAAATAAAGATGATAAAGTCATCGCTGTCGCAAGAGATATTTCGATAGATAACAATGGAAAGGAGTCCTAGAATGGCATCAAAAGATGATGTTCAACATGATCGAAAACAATCGGTTCTAGAGAATTGGTTCAGGCTTCATTTACGAGGTGCTTCTATATCGAGCGAATTCATCGCCTCGGTCGGAACTGTCCTTATCTCCATTTTCTCGATGATTGCTACTGCCAATCTGATTAGCCACTCCATCACAAATGGCAGTCAATTATTACCCACCTTACTTACCTTGGTATTTCTTGTTTCTGGTATTCTCTCTATCGCTGCCGGGTTGATCTCCAAACTGCCTTTGGTTTTTATCGGGTCGTTAGGCATTAACCAATTCATCTCTGTCAATGTCATCAATGCCTTATCCCTTGACTGGGGATATGGATTTGCTGTTCTGATTCTGGAAAACATCATCTGGATTGTGCTTTCCTTTACACGGTTTCCCACATGGTGTACAGAGCAGCTCCCTGCACAGTTTAAACAACTGTCTCTCGTCACTCTGGGGGGTATTTTCTTTGTATTTGGGATTTTTTCAGGAAAGGTAGTTCAATTCAATGCAAACCAGGAAGTAATTTCATACACCCTACGTTCTACGGAGACATTCATTTTTTGTATCGTTTTTATTATTACATTTGTGCTTCATCAATTAAAAGTCAAAGGCGCCTATGTATATGGCTTTCTTCTGGCGCTTTTTCTGGGAATGTATATTCCAAAAGTGCCTGACCGCGTTTTTAACCAAGGATATTTTTGGATTCTCGTATTAATGCTGGTAGTTTGGATGATTGTTTACGCTACCTTAGTGGATTACCGCAAAAAAAATGCGCTTGATATCTCTATGATTGTATTACTCCTGGGATTAATGATTGGATTGATTTGGACAAGAAATCCCGGAGCGATTATCCCTTTACCTTCCAAATGGATTGGACAGCAAGGCTTTATCGGACGTCCCAGATTTCAAAATCTTGGTTCTGTGATTGGGTACCCGATTTTTTCATTTCCCTCCATGTTGAAAGAATTTTCGAAATTAATCAGACCTTTAATTTCATTATTCCTGGTTCATTGGGTAACGTTTATCGGATTTATGGAAGTCTTACCGGAGTATGTCTCTTTCAGAAAAAAAGACCAAGAAACCTATTTTAAAAAATATGCCTTCTTCCAGGAAGGTGTGATGGGATTAGTGGGTAATCATACCGGAACAGGGATGAACAGCTCTGTCTATGGCAGCGTTATCGCTTGGCTGAACGGTGCAAAAACAGGATTAAGCAGTGTTTTTACTGGCATTGGTTTCCTGGGTTTATTATTTTTTATTCCATTCCTGAGAACCAGTTTTACCGCTTTTTCTGTTGGACCTGTCATGGCAGTCATCGGCGCACAAATGATTTTAAAAGTATTACAAACCTATACGGAAGATAAAAACATCTGGGTAGCCATCTTGATAGCTTTATTGGTAGGTGGATTAACATTGAATTTTTATCAGGGAGTCTTGTCAGGAATGCTAGTCTATGGTGTCGATAAGCTCATACATGGAAAAACAAACGAGATCAATGCTTATTTCTGGATACTCATGGTTATAGCGTTGGTTTTTTCGTTCATACGGGTAAACATTCCTTATTTACCCATTGTGAATTTTTAATAATTTTTATGAATTTTGGGAATAAACAGTAATGACAAACTTTATAAATGAAGTAGGAGGTTAGGCTTTTATGAACATCAGACCCTTAGGCGACCGTATAGTCGTGAAAGCGCTGGAAGCTGAAGTAACAACAAAAGGTGGGATTATTCTTCCTGATACTGCCAAAGAAAAACCCCAAAAAGGAAAAGTTCTCTCCGTTGGAACTGGCAGAATATTAGACAATGGCACTCGGGTACCGTTAGATGTGAGAGAGGGTGACATTATCATTTTCTCCAAATACGGCGGAACTGAAATTAAAATTGATGGTGAAGATTACCTGATTGTCTCTGAAAGAGATATTTTAGGCGTTGTAATTTAAGAACATTATCTTTTAGGAAGGAGCAATAGTATGTCAGAAAAATTGATCATGTTTGGTGAAGAAGCCAGAAGAAGTTTGGTTGAAGGCGTCAATAAATTAGCCAATGCAGTAAAGGTAACATTGGGGCCTAAAGGTCGTCATGTAGTCCTGGAAAGAAAATTCGGATCCCCGACTATGTGTGATGACGGTGTCACGATCGCAAAAGAAATCGAATTGGAAGATCCTTTCGAAAATGAAGGCGCTCAATTAGTCAAAGAAGTGGCCTCAAAAACAGCGGATGTTGCCGGAGACGGCACCACTACTGCTACAGTTTTGGCTCAGGCGATGATTAATGAAGGCGTCAAGAATGTGACTGCCGGTGCAAATCCGATTGCCATTAAGCGTGGTATCGATCAAGCAGTACAGGTAGCCATTGATGAGATAAAAAAGATATCAAAACCGATTGAAAACAAAGAGGATATTGAAAAAGTAGCAACCATCTCCTCCAAAATGCCGGCCATCGGAAAAGCCATCTCAGAAGCCATGGATAAAGTGGGGAAAGACGGCGTGATTACTGTTGAAGAGTATGAGGGATTCGATATTAAGGTTGAGTTTGTTGAAGGAATGCAATTTGACCGCGGTTATCTGTCTCCGTATATGGTCACCGACACCGACCGCATGGAAGCTACCTTAAAAGATCCATATATTTTAATTACAGACAAAAAAGTCTCCTCCATTCAGGACTTTTTACCTATTCTGGAAAAACTGGCGAAAAGCAGTAGACCGTTCCTCATTATCGCTGACGATGTGGAAGCAGAAGCGTTAGCAACCTTAGTAGTCAACAAAATTAGGGGTACCTTCAGCTGCGTTGCAGTGAAAGCGCCCGGATTTGGTGACAGACGTAAAGAAATGCTCCAGGATATCGCTATTTTAACCGGCGGACAAGTGGTCTCCGATGAATTAGGCTTAAAGTTTGACAGTGTTGAGCTGAATATGTGCGGTCAAGCAGCACAGATCAAAGTCGACAAAGACAATACCACGATCGTGAATGGCAAAGGCTCTCCTGAAGAAATTAAGAATCGAATCGAACAAATTAAGAAACAGATTAAGGATACCAAGTCTGATTATGATCGTGAAAAGTTGCAGGAACGTTTAGCGAAGTTAACCGGTGGTGTTGCTGTGATTAAGGTTGGCGCTGCCACTGAAACTGAGCTTAAAGAAAGAAAACACCGCGTGGAAGATGCCGTTGCAGCGACGAAAGCTGCTGTTGAAGAAGGAATCGTTCCCGGTGGCGGGACCATTCTGGTCCAAATCTCTTCTATTCTTGACAAGCTGCATATGGACAATCCCGATGAGATGACCGGTGTGAAAATTGTTAAAAAAGCTTTATTCGAACCCGTTATTCTGATTGCTGACAATGCAGGAGAACAAGGTATTATCGTAGCTGACAAAGTCACGACTTTAGAAATCGGACACGGTTTCAATGCAGAAACTCTGGAATATGTCGATATGGTGAAAGCCGGTATCGTTGATCCCGCTAAAGTAGTCAGAACTGCTTTGCAGAACGCCGCCTCTATCGCTTCCCTTATTCTGACAGCACAGTGTTTAATTGCCGAAAAACCCAAAACAGAAGCACCACCGGCACCACCGGCGTATCCTGAATACTAATTCCTGATTTTACAAACTCCCAAAGGAGAGTGACTCTGAGAGTCACTCTCCTTTTTTCTTTTACATAGTCTTTATTTGACGCCATTTGTCGTTATAATTTCAAGTCAATGAAAAGAATACACCAATGGATAGAAGTGGATAAAGCATGAAAGAATTAACTCAGTTCCCGTTATCTTCCGAGATTGCTATGAAACAGAACCAAGTTATCGAAGCCCCGTCTGCTTTTGATATTACCCGGTTCGTTGAAGAATTTTTAAAATCACTGGACTTAAAAGTGACATCGAAAGTCACTTACAAAAGAGCTTTACGGCCCTTTGTAGCTTGGATTCAGGAAAAGGAACTCCAACGGGCGCCTACCCGGGAAGACATCCTGCTCTATAAACAACACCTGGAGGGCTTACGTTTATCTGCTATGACGATATCAACCTACATCGTTGCAGTGAGGCGATATTTTGAATGGTTGGAGAGCAAACAGATCTATCCTAACATCGCCAGAAATGTGAAAGGATTGAAAAGAAGCAAAGGTTTTCGGAAAGATCCTCTCACTCTTTTGCAAGTAAAAACTTTACTGGAGAGTTTCCCAAGAAATTCCCTGGAAGAAAAACGAAATTTTGCCATCATCAATCTTTTAATCAGGACTGGTCTAAGAACGATTGAAATTGTTCGGGCTGATATCGGTGATATACGACAGGAAAGTGGAGAGTCTGTTCTCTGGATTCAGGGAAAAGGAAGAGATGTTAAGGATGAGTTTGTCTTGCTAACAGAGGATGCGAAGTTTCCGATTGATGAGTATCTGAGAACCCGCCCTGCTAAGGAAAGAAAAGACGATGATCCCCTTTTTACTTCCATCAGTGACCGAAACAGCGGACACCGTCTCACTACCAGAACGATTTCAAGAATAGTAAAGGATTGCTTTTTGAAGAACGGCATCATCAGCAACCGTATTACTGCCCATAGCCTACGACATACTGCTATTACACTGGCATTACAAGCGGGCGCCACTATACAGGAAGCCCAGGCCTTAGGCAGACATGCCAATGTGAATACGACCATGATTTACGCTCATAACCTGAATCGTATTGCACATGCACCAGAAAAACGGATTGATACACTGTTAAGCCTTAAGAAAAAGTCGTAATCAACCTTATTTTAAGGAGGGAAATTGATATGTTACTATCTTCCAAGAAATTCATTTTATGCAGTATTGCATTGATTCTGCTTAGCGTTCTGAATTCGGGATGCAACAGCTTGTCTCATTTTTTCCAACCTCAAAAACCAGCTAACGAACCTGAAATCACTCTATATAGCGGCAAAATACTGGAAACCTCTTCCGAGAATTACTTTAAATTTCAGGAAAAAGATGGCTCAGTCTGGAATGTTTGGGTGAATGAGGATACCAAAATAAGACGACAGAGTGAAACGGAACCTGGGTCGAAAATGCTTCTGTTCAGTGACTTACAGCCTGACAATGAGTGTAATATCAAAGCCTACGTGAAAAACCCGGGATCCAATCAAAACGGTGGTACACCTGGGATATTATTAGCGACAGAGGTCACCTTACAATGGATCGAATCTAAACAAGTCACGTATTCTGTTTTCTATAACAACACGATCAAAGATCCGAATATGCTAGACTGTTCAAAAGTGTATCCCGTTGATCGAATCGCGGACGAAGATGCCATTTTTGAGGAGATATTACTGCTGTTATTTGAAGGACCGACTGAAGAAGAAAAGAAACAGGGATATGTATCTGCTATTCCAAACGATGTCGTCATCAACTTCATTGTTCGCAACAACGGAAAAATGCATGTGGATTTCAAACCGTTTCAAATCGCCGGTGCTTGTGCCACAGGAGCCTTTGCAGCTCAAGTTACCCAGACTTTGCTCGCTATACCGGGCACAAAAGAAGTACTGATCAGCATCATGGGACAAACCGAAGGGATATTGCAACCCTGATTCTTTTTAGTGCCGTTGTTTTATTTACAGATGAGAAGCTGAATATACAATGATACTATGCACGAGTTGAATAAAAAGATAACCCTTCGATTTGTTTGCATGGTGTCCGCACTTCTGTTATCCGGATCCTTGTTGGCTAATGCTGTACAAATTCAGGAGCTCTCTCAAACAACCTTCATTTTCCATATTGGCTTACAGGAAGTCCAGATCAATCAAGAGAGATGGACCATGGATGTAGCGCCTGAATTGAAAAACAACAGAACTTTTATCCCCTTGCGTTTCTTAGTAGAGAAAATGGGAGCCGAGGTGAATTGGAAGGAGAATCCTGACATTTCCGGGGAAGGGGTGATTATCATTCAGTTTACCCATTCTTCCGGGTATAATAAAAAAATCATCCTTCACACCAACCACACGACCGTATTTATTGAAACCAAGCTAAATGAACAAACCGATCCTACCGTTCAAACCATTACGCTGGATGTAGCTCCTTACATCAAGATTCCCAATAACCGCACCCTGGTACCGATACGCTTTGTTTCAGAAACCGTCGGAGCGGTTGTAACCTGGGAAGAAAACACCCAGCAGGTAATGGTGGTATGGAACGGATTCACCCCTCCCAATCCGGAGTTGACACTTCAATCATTTTCTCAACCACTGCCTAAAACGGAGTGGAGCAAACAGATGGAATCGGATGCCGTACAGCGTGGCAGCTGCATTCAGTCCACGATTGACGGGGGTTATATCTTATGCGGCAGTGAGGATGTTTCCGATAATGAGATGGGAATATATATCGCCAAGCTCACTGCTGAAGGCACTCCTGAATGGGAAAAACGATTGGTTGCCGAGAATGGCCTATCCACCGGTGTGTTTGTAAACCAAACAGCAGATAACGGTTACCTGGTGATTGGAAATTACACCAATCCCACAGAGGAGATTCAAAGTGATATCATTTTATATCGTTTAAACCATGGCGGAGCCTTACTTTGGGATAAAAGAATCGGCTCTGAAGGTGAGGACAAGGTGCTATCCGTCAAACAAACCGGGGACAGGGGATACATCCTGACCGGGTATAGTGATTCCTACTCCAATCAAAAAACTGATATCCTATTTTTAAAGATAGATGAATCCGGTAATGTGTTATGGCAAAAGATTTATGGGAAGAATTCAGACGAAATTGGCACAGATTGTATCGAATCCATAGATGGAGATATTCTGGTGTGCGGGGCTATTCAAAATACACAGGGACGCCAACAAATTCTTCTGATCAAAACGACCGAAACCGGAGAAATTCTCTGGCAGCAAACCTACGGCAACAAAGGAAATTACCTGATTAATGCCATGATTGAAGCGAATGATCATGGATACTTGCTCATGGGAGAAACGGACAGCTTTTCAGAAGTAGAGGGTATCTACTTGCTAAAAACGGATAGCTTTGGACAAGTTTTATGGGAAAAATACTATGAAAAGAATGGATCCACCATTGGCCATTCTCTCTCAAAAACCAATTCTGGAGGTTTCATGATCGTTGGTACTACTAACGTTACCATTGATGATCTTCTTTCTGAGAGTGGAAAAGCAGATGGTTACCTTCTTTTTACAGATGCCTATGGAAATAAAATTTGGGATTTGGTATTGGAAGGAGAAGAGCATGATTCTCTGAACTACATCACCAGAAGCTTGGATCTTGGTTTTATCGTCTGTGGAAAATCTTCTTCAAACGAGAAAAATAAAATCTCCATATGGTTAGTGAAAATGTACCCTATTATTGAAGATGAAGCTTTACTTGAAGTCAATCCGGAAAGTATCACCTTTGGATTGATTGAAAAGAACAGCTCAAAAGTCACCGCCCTGATTACCATATCTAACGTTGGATCGCAGAATCTAAAAGGATACCTTGAATTTAAGCAGTCCTGGCTATCTGTTTCTGACCAATCTTTCATTATACCTTGCTTTTCCAGCTTGAAAGTTCTTGTTTCCTTGCTTCCCAATAAGCTTGAAGAGGGTTATGTAGAAGATTTTCTGCAAATTACCTCGAACGGCGGAAAGAAAAAGATAAGAGTATCGTGTACGATTGTGGATAATTCGCCGAAATTGTGGGTATACCCGACAGAGTTTGATTTTGGAACGATTCAGAACCGGGAGAAGAAAAAAGCAACCTTCTCCATCGCTAATTACGGTCGAAAGAACCTAATGGGAACGCTCCAGTCTACAGTACCGTGGCTGACAGTCCAGCCTGCAGAGTTTCACAACAATGATACGGAAATAGAGATACAATTACGCCCTTCCATGTTAAAAAACGGCGAATACAGAGGATTAATCGAAATCACTTCAAATGGTGGCAAGCAATCCGTTATCGTTCAAATCAAATGTCAGTTCCCGATAACCACCATTTATTTTTGTGTCAATCAACCGGAAGTGAAGATTAACCAAAAAATGACCTACTTCGATCCGGATAACGTTGAGATCGTGCCGTTCATTATGGAAAGTAGGACGTTAGTTCCTTTTCGGTTTATTGGAGAATCCTTTGGTGCTACTTTGGAATGGGACAGTGCTCAAAAAAAGATCTATGTCACATTACTGACAAAAGAGATTCAGATGACACTCACCGTCAACCAAAAAGAAGCCATCATCAACCATGAGAAAGTGAAAATGGATGTGCCTCCCCTTATCTTTCAAAACCGGGTATTTGTTCCGATACGATTTATTGCAGAGTCCTTTGGCGCCCTGGTGAATGCAAGTAAATCCAATGAAGGCATCACTTGTATCTCCATTGTATACGAGCAATAATGAATTTTTCATCCATAACCGATCGTCTCTTCATCGTTACCTGGACTGATTTATCTCCTTACGAAACCAATGTGCTGGTCTATCATGGTTCCGGGATCAACCTGATTATCGATACTTTTCTGGGTCCTTCGAAGATGAAACAGATGCTCCGGCTTCTTCCGGAACCTTCTTCAAACACACCCTATATCATCGTCAATACCCATTACCATTTTGATCACGTATGGGGAAATTCAGCTTTTCTTTCCTCTGTCAGGATATCCACCTCATTATGCTACCAAATGATGAAACGGTATTTTGAAGCTGACAAAACAGCAAACCTGACCTATTGGGAACCGAACAACCAGATCTGCCTGCCAAATTGCTTAATCACCTCGACCCTTACCTTCCCTGAAGCTGGAATCGAGGTTTTTCCTTCACCCGGACATTCAGAAGATAGTTGCTCCGTCTTTTTTCGACAAGAAGGAGTACTGGCGGTTGGGGATAACCTGGAACGCCCTATCCCCTATTTGGAAAGTCAGGATTGGCAGAAGTACTTAGAGACGCTGGATCATTATGCTTCTATTCAAGCTGACAAATTGATTGCCGGGCATGGGATCGTCACCCAAACAGATATCGAGACTTCAAAACAATACATCTATGCTTGGCAGACCCATCAAACTGAAAAATATGATGCTGAACCTTACAAAAACATCCACCGCCAAAACAAGCTCCATTTATCTGCCCACGGGGACGGGGTTGTTGGGCACACTTGCCCAACAACCCCGTCCCCGTGGGCAGAGTAGGTTACTCCATACAGCGGCAGAGGATGAGCAGATCTTCGACATCAATTACCCAATCATAGTTTAAGTCATACTGAGCGTTCCAGCCAATGGATCGCCAGGTAGTGCCAAAATAAGGCAGCCAAAGTTCATAATCGAGACGATTGACAAGATTATCCTGATTCAAATCACCCACACAACTCTCCTCTTCAGTGATGGTGATATCCGGGGTAATGATCTGCACATCGCGCTTTAAGGGTACTCCCCTGAAATAACAAGTGACTTTGATCTCTTTAATGGGATTCACTCCCGGTTTTGACCATTGGAAAAGGTGTTCTCCAAGGAAAAATCTGGATTCCGTCGCAAAAGGACGTTTCACCGTCCATGAAAATTCAGACAAAGCCTCACTATGTTTGAAGGAAAGCATTTCAGAAAGAATGGGAGAGAGATATTCTTTGTCATAGGAGATTTGGATCTTCACTTCATCGATTTCTTCTGATTTTTCTAAATAGAACGAGACGCCTTGAGTGGAATAAGCGGTCACTTTTCTTGGAGTAGCCATTAAAAATACCGGATTCACCGAAGCCTGGGAATTCTTGATCTCGATTTGGACCGGATTGGATTTTTCCCAATAATCTGACTGTTTGGCTAATTTTCGTTCTTCCGCTTCCGTCTTATAAAACAATTCCCTGCTCTTGGTGGAGATGTAAAGGGTATACGTTCCGTCCGGTAACACATCCATTCCTTCCAACGCTTTGCCATCCCAGGCAAATTGATAGGTGCCCACCGGGATTTGCTCTCCTAAATATTGTGTATACACTAACTTCTCTTCTTCGTTAAAGAGCTGCATCTGCAAAACAGAAACATAATTCCTGGCTGCAGTGGTGGTGACTATTTTGGTTTCCCCCTCTTTTTCACCCGGAATTTCATCAATGGTTCGGGTGACGCTTCCGGTACCGATAGTATAACCAAGCGTAACAATCGGGTGTTCTTTGCGGTTTAAGGTGGGATTCGACACAAAAACCTGCTGAACAGGTTTTTGAAGGGTATTGGTCGATTCAGAATAGAAAATCATGGGAACATGCAAGGATTGAAACGCAACGTTGTCTTGATTCTGGGATACGATCTGAAACCAAATCACTCCTTCCATTCTGGTCCAATCAAATTGTTTCGTTTCTGAATGGAACCAATATTCTATCGTCTCGCTGCTATGAGGTGTGATGGCTAAAAATGGTTTATTGGTTATCATCTCAACAGGTTGTACGGTAGTGGTGAAGAACACGGATCTGACTTCGACAGAGAGCGGTTCGTCCGTAATATTTTTTATGGTGATGGAAGCCTTTTCCCCTATCGAACCGGAACAACGCATGACGGAAGGAGGAGTAATCAGGGCTTTGGTTTGGAGAGCCTGCTGAACATTGATTTGTCCCGCACCTTGGTAATAAAACGAAAAGACTTCCTGGTTTATCGGGTTAATTAAAAGATCAGCGGTGTTCATTAAAGCACATTTCACCTGATACGGCGTCCATTCCGGATGAGTCTGCTTTAAAAGCGCCACCGCCCCGGTTACAACCGGAGTAGCCATAGAAGTACCGGACAAATCCGTCCAGGCGGAAACCAGTTGCTTGGTTTTGGTATCATTCGCCGGAACGGCAGATCGTATCATAGTTCCGGGAGCACAAACCTCCGGCTTGAACACACCTAAATCGCCGTCTAAACAAGGACCGGCAGAAGTATAATCTGAAATAATGGGAGTATTTAGTTTTTTATATTCGATCGCTCCCGCATTCTGCAAACAAAAACGAATCTGATCCGCTGCAGCCCCACTCACCATCAACGTAGGCAGAAAATTAAAATCCAATGGATCCTCAGTAGGGGATATCATAGTCCCGCGAAATCCCTCCTGGGAATAGTTATATATAATACATCCTACGGCTCCATTTGCTCTTGCGTTTCGGTTCTTTTCCTGGAAGGTAATCGGATTCACCAATGGGCCTCTCTGAATGAGGACTACTTTGCCTTTTACATCGATCTCCTTAAAGTCTTCTTCCCGACCATATCCAGCGTCCAGCACAGGAATTTGATTGAATTCCTCTGTAAAGAGAGGGGTGTATCTGGCCAAATTTCCATTCACGGTCCTTGTCCAGGAAGAGGGGTACTTCAGCTCCAACTGTTGAATTCCCCTGTCATCTGAAGCGGCTACTTGAATCAAATTCAAAAAAACACCGGGAGAGTGGATTGGCCAGGGATTACCCTCAATTCTAGAACCTTCATTACCTGCTGCCGCCACTACCACCACTCCTCCTTTCACAGCATTATCGAGAGCTGTGTAGTAGGGACTGTCATCGTAAGTCGAATTGGCTTCTCCGTCGTGCCCCAGAGAAAGATTAATCACAGTACAACCTTCTTCAAGAGCACTCTCTGCAGCCGATACAATGGTAGCAGAAGAGGCTCCGCCCGCCCCTTCTTTGGATGAAAAGACCTTATAGGCGATCAAGGCGGCTTTGGGAGCAATTCCCTGATTAACATTACTCTCTGAATGGTTTCCGGCTGCTATACCGGCTACGTGAGTTCCGTGCCCATTTCTATCATCCACCGGATTTTCATCTTTATCTGCAAAATCATATCCGCTGATCGTTTTGTCATTGGGAAAGTCCGGCATTTCTTTTGAACCTTCCGGCCAAAAATCTTCATGCCCATAAAAAATACCGGTATCGACAATACCAATCACAGTACCGGACCCATCCGGATAATGCTCCCTCTCTTTCGCTTCATTATAAGAAGGCATCTGAATGGAGTTTCGTGCTATTTCACGGGTAGGAAAGACTTTCTCATTCATCAGATGTATTTTTTTGACAAGAAAAGATTTCGCTAGCAGTGGTACCTGAAATCCAGGCGTGCGAATCCAAATTCCGTTAAAGCTCAATTTATAGAAATCCATGACTTCGAGATTCGGCAGATGCTGAATCGATTGGGTAAAATCAGTTTGCCATTTGGATAATGCCGATATATAACCGGAGGAGAGAACAACGTTTTGTTTGTGTTCAACAGATTCTAACCATGACTCTTCCCACCCCTCAACGATAATATCGACGATTTCAGAAGAGTTGAAAATAGGTGACCATGCGAGTTTTTCTATGCTTTCTCTGGCTTGAACACCTTGAACAGAATGGAAGACAAGAAATAAAACAAGAAGCCATAGAGTTATCTTTTTCATATTATTGACGCCTCTCATGCTTGAATTGGGATAATTATAACAAATTTTCAGATTGAAATCCTGAATTATTGGAAACCGATTTCCTCTTTTTTGGTTAGCTTTTTTATAAGAAAATGACAGGGAGGGATTGATGACTGTTTTACATGAGGTTTATAAATGTGAAGTATGTGGCAATATTGTAGAAGTACTGCATGGTGGAAGTGGTGAGTTGGTTTGCTGCGGAAAACCAATGAAATTAATGGTTGAACAGGAAATGGACACCGGTAACGAAAAACACAAACCGGTCATAGAACAACAGCCGGACAAAGTGATCGTGAAAGTTGGTTCGATTCCGCATCCGATGGAAGAAAAGCATTTTATCCAATGGATCGAGATTATTACCAATGATGATAAAGTGTATCGTAAGCATTTAACACCTGGATCTGCACCTGAAGCAGAGTTTCCCGCAGTTTCATCGGTGAAGAAAGTCCGTGAATATTGTAATATTCATGGTTTATGGCAAACCAAGTAAACCCGGTCAATTGATTTTTATCTGAAAAACGGGGCAAATGGCCCCTTTTTTCATTTTTGTCTTCTCTCCATTTAAAAGTAAAATGAATAGGTAGGAGTTTGTTGAAGGAGAATAAAATGAAATCTGATTTTTATATCGACAATAGAAAACGGTTAATGGATCCATTATCGGATGAATCGATTGTTATTGTTTACAGCGGTAATATGATGTATAAAACCGGGGACGAGACGTATCCCTTCACCCCTAATCGAAATTTCTTTTACCTGACCGGCATTGACAGAGACAACATGATATTGGTGATGATAAAATCGAAACAAACCTGCAGAGAGAAGCTGTTTATAGAGAACAATGACCCCGTTCTGTCCCGATGGATCGGAGAAAAACTTTCTCATGAAGAAGCAGAAAAACTTTCAGGTATCACGAATATTCAATCGATCGATAGTTTTGAAAAATCTCTTCATTACGATATTGCCTCCCTTCTTCAACCAAAAGTTTGGTTGGATTTTCAACGAAGAGGGTGGCAGGAAGCAGTTACCTGGGAACAAACCCTCCACATTTCACTGAGCACAAAGTATCCTTATATTACCCCCCGCCATATCGGTCCGGCTATACATGCCCTGCGTCGTATAAAACAACCCGAAGAGATCAAACTGATCGAAAAAGCAATCGATCTGACTCATCAGGGATTAACTGAATTAGTGACCCATTGTCAGCCGGGAATGATGGAATACGAGTTGGAAGCGTATTTTGATTTTATTCTACGTAAGAATGGTGTCACCGATAAAGCGTTTAAAACGATTGCCGCCTGTGGAAAAAATGCAGCGACTCTCCACTATTGCGATAATTGTGCCGTATCGGGGGAAAGCGATCTGCTATTGCTGGATCTGGGAGCTCAATGGGAATATTATAGCGCTGATATCACCAGGACGATCCCGGTCTGCGGTCATTTCTCCAATACCCAAAAAACTTTATATCAGATTGTATTGGATACCCAGCAAGCGGTGATTGATAGGATTAAGCCCGGTCTACTCTTTGAAGAGCTGAATAAAACTGCGCGAAAAGAGCTGTTGAAAGGATTGCAGACAATTGGTAAATGTCAGAATGATAGCGATCTGCAGGAATTCTATTATCATGGTGTCAGCCATTACCTTGGTTTAGATACACATGATGTTGGTCAACGGGATGTGTTAGAGCCGGGAATGGTCATCACGGTAGAACCCGGATTGTATTTCCGGGATGAAAATATCGGCATCCGGATTGAAGATGACGTCTTGATCACCCAAAAAGGATATCAGATACTGTCTTGTAAAATACCAAAAACAGTGAATGATATTGAAAAATGGATGAAAGGCTCGTAAAGTAAACTCTTGAGCACACTTAGTCGCTTCATCCGGTATTATCGTCCGCATAAATGGTTGTTCTGGCTCGATATGAGCTGTGCATTGATGATGGCGGGTATTGATCTCGCTTTTCCTATGATAACCAAGCAATTTATGGATGTGTGGATCCCCCGTCATGCATGGCATACCATGCTGATTGTCGCTGGCTTTATCCTTCTATTTTTTATCTTACGGATGGTCTTCAGCTACATAGTCGGTTATTACGGTCACACAATGGGGACACTCATCGAGCATGATATGCGAACAGATTTATTTCGGCATATCGAATACTTACCGTATAGTTTTTTTAGCAATCAAAAAGTGGGTCAGCTGGTCAACCGTTTTGTTGGTGATTTACGGGATATTGCTGAACTTTCGCACCATGGGCCGGAGGATCTATTGATTTCGCTGCTGATGTTTATCGGCAGTTTTATTTTTCTGATTCGGATCCATGTTTTCATGACCCTTTGCTTATTTTTCGTCATGATGTTGTTAGTGGTATTCTCTGTATTAAAAAGGCGAGACATTGAAACTGCTTACAATAAAGTACGTGAATCTCACGGAGAGATGAATGCCCGGATTGAATCCAGTTTTTCCGGTATCTACCTGACAAAATCCTTCACCAATGAAGCCGTGGAAATGGAAAAGTTTGACCTGATCAATTCTGAATACCGTAACTCCTGGAAAAAAGTGTACAGAGCCATTGCCATATTTGGCGGAGGCAACGGATTTTTGATCGATCTGATGAACTTAACCGTACTCATTTTAGGCGCTTATTTCATTATGCATGACCAACTTTCCTTTGGTAGCTTTGTCGCGTATGTGATGTATGCTGCTTTTATGTTTCAACCCATCCGGCGACTCATGATGTTCGTCGAGATGTTTGAATCAGGTATCAGCGGTTTTAAACGCTTTTGCCAGATCATGGATATCACCCCGGATATCAAAGATGAGCCCGGTGCTGTCACCCTTTCGCAATGTAAGGGACTTATCGAGCTGGATCACGTGTCCTTTCAATACGAGGGAAGTGACAAAGAAGTGTTGCATGACCTCTCCCTGACGATAACACCAGGCGAAAATGTCGCACTGGTCGGCCCCTCGGGAGTGGGGAAAACCACGATAGCCAACCTGATTCCACGCTTTTATAATGTAACGTCGGGAGCCGTGAAAATCGATGACCACCCCATTCAGCATTTTACCCTGGAGTCACTCAGGAAGCAGATCGGGTGTGTTCAGCAGGATGTTATTATCTTTTGGGGTACTGTACGGGAGAATATTGTCTATGGAAAAGTAGAGGCTACTGAGGAGGAGATTTGGGAAGCCGCCAAACAAGCGAGGATTGATGATTTTATCCGATCCTTACCGGAAGGGATGGATTCGTTTGTCGGAGAAAGAGGGGTAAAGCTCTCAGGAGGACAGAAACAACGAATCGCTCTTGCGAGGGTATTCCTGAAAAATCCCCCGATACTCATTTTGGATGAAGCGACATCCTCTCTGGATAATGAGACGGAGGCGGAGATACAGAAAGCCATCGAGGTATTGTCGAAAAACAGGACCACTATCACCATCGCCCATCGATTGTCTACGATCCAGAATGCAGACACCATTATCGTACTGACCGATGAAGGGATTCAGGAAAAAGGATCCCATGAAGCTTTGTTATCCAGCAACGGGTATTATGCTAAATTATTCAAAGCCCAGTACAAAGGATATATGCCCGACACCATTATCGAAAATGATTCAGCAGGAACTTCCCGACAAGACTGATCTAAATAGCCAGTTTTGTCAACTTATTAAATAGCTCTTTTTCCTGGTCAATCTTCTTATCATTGCCCAGTACGCAGGTATACGGCATCTTCATGCATTCCTCCAGAATCGGTGCAAAAGCATGGATCTCTTTAGCTGTCGTTCGGAAGATCTGTTCCCGCTCTTGGTCAAGAAAAGCTTTTGTCATCCCGGACATCGTATACCGAGCTGCCCTATCCCCTTGCTGTGATGGCGTTAAGGGATGATCCAAAGCGCTGAGTGAACCGATAATATAAGAGTTGATAACGCGTTGGCTGGCTTGAAAGTCTCTTAAAAAATCCGCTGCTTTCCGGTAGACATCGATCGTTTCCCTCAGATGCGGGTCACGGTACGAAACAAATCCGATATTGCCATTGCGGTTGATCTGTGAATTCGCGCCATACGCCCCACCCTGAACACGGATCTGGCTCCACAGATAATCATAGGATAACAGATTATCGATCACCATATAGCTCCCATGATAAGGGTGCCCTTTGCGCTTATAATTGTACCCTTTTGCGACATATTGAACTCTGGCGCATGTCTGAATGCCTTCTTCCACCGGGACGCTCGGAATCTCCCATTCTGCTATGCCACTTTGCTTCGCTGGCCAGGACTGGTTTAGAGATTGAATCTCCCCCTTCAGAGAGGATAGCATCTCGGAATCGCCGGTCACGGAAACCACTCGGCCGGCTTGTTGCAATAAAGAGGTTCTCACTTTCTCAAGGGTTTGCATGAACAGGTCAAAATCTTTGTCTAAACGTGGCAGCCATTCGAGAACCCACTGATAAAAACCGATTCCATCAAGTTGTTCCTGAATAAAACTAGCAGGTGAAAAATAGTGGGATACCCTTCTCATGGCAAAACGATTTCCCTGGTAAAACAGGTTCATCTCAAACCGGGAGCAATATTCCTGCAACAGCTCTCGAATTCGCTTTGGTTGATTCCAGGTAGTATCGGTCAG
The DNA here is from genome assembly GCA_021372585.1 of bacterium. Classification (GTDB taxonomy): domain Bacteria; phylum Caldisericota; class Caldisericia; order UBA6126; family UBA6126; genus UBA6126. Next base: position 40,038 of record JAJFUD010000029.1, on the reverse strand, counting down.
TATCTCATGCACCAATGAGAGCGCTTTGGTGACATACCGGGGAAAGAATTTGGTTTGCACCGTAAAGTAAGGGGTAAAAATGGTATCCGAATCAAATTGATTCACGATTTCAGTATTAAAATCAATACCGCCGGTATGAAGATCAACCTCCTGGCTGAGTACATCGTAAGGATGTTGTTTGGTGTCTATCTGTCCCATTAGGTCGGTTAACAACGATACAAAAGGAAGCTCTTCCAAGGTTAGCTGATTGATTGGGAAAAAAACTTTCAAATAAGCGATACCATTGGTTTCAATAGGTTGAAACAAGTACTGCACATTTTGAACGGTTTCCTTGGTTTGAGGGTACCACAAAGCACTCTGTCGAATATCCTGTAGAGACAATTGAGGGATTTTCATCCTGATTTCGTCAGAATCCTCTTCTGCCTGATAATTTTTTAAATTAACCGATTCCTGAACCAACGTTTGTAACGCTTCAACCGTTAAACTCTCTTTTAAAGCTGTCATCTCTTTTTCCAGCTGGCTAGCTTTTTCCTCAGCCATATTCAGATCAGGTTTTCCAATCAAAAGCGAATTATGCGAATTGTTCATCAGAAATCTCTGAATCAGCTCTTCAAAAATTGGCTTGCTGAGGGCTTGCTTCAATGCATCCAGTCCGGGTTGAAAAGCAAGATGAAGCGTTGGTTTCAAGTCGTATAACCAACTATCCATGACCATTAAAAAGGCATAAGCCAATCCTTTTGGTAACCCGTGATAGTCTGCCTCTTTTAACAGAAATTCATAGTGATTCAGCGACGATTCCACCAATTTTTTATCCAGTCCGTTCGCCACGATATGAGCTAATGTTTCCTGAATGACAGAGAGAAATCGTTCCTGATCCCGGAGAGAAGCATGCTTCGAAATAATCGAAAATACTGGTTGGTGAAGAGATTGCGTGACGCCTCCGAAGATATCTTTCCCCAATCCAGCATCCAGTAATGCTTTTTTCAACGGAGCGGTAGGGCTATTCAATAAAATATAGGTCAGTACATCCCATGCCAGATGCGTTTTTGAGTCTACGACAGGGGGTAATGCGAAATTCAGGGCAAAATAGGTTTTCTCCTCCAGATTTTCCCGATCCTGCGCCGGGTAAGTAAAATTCACTGTTTTTCTCTCGTTAAAGGAAGGCTCAAGCGGTAAAGCAGAATCTACGAATTGATAGGTATAATACTGTAAATATTTCTCCTGTAAAAAGGAGAGCTGTTCTTCCATATTACCGTCCCCATACAACATGATGAAACCATTGGAGGGATGGTAAAATCGGTTATGAAAGGCGATAAAATCCTCATAGGTTAAGGTAGGAATAAAATCGGGATTCCCACCCGAATCATGGCGATAGGGGGTATGGGGGTATAGGGAGGGAAGCAAATGAGAATCCAGAATGGCTTCCGGAGATGAATAAGCTCCTTTCATCTCGTTATAGACGATCCCTTGGATGGTAATCGGGTCCTGTTGATCCAGAATTTCATAATGCCAGCCTTCCTGTTGGAAGATCTTTTTTTCGCGTTTCATGACAGGGTGCAAGACCGCATCCATATAGACGTCCATCAGATTTTGAAAGTCCTTGCTGTTTTGGCTGGCTACCGGGTACAATGTATAATCGGAGGAAGTCATGGCATTGATAAAGGTATTCATCGACCCTTTGGCTAGTTCCAAAAATGGGTCCTTCAACGGGAATTTGTCTGAACCGCATAATACGGAATGTTCAATGATATGAGGGACACCCGTAGAATCTCCCGGCGGGGTTCTGAAACCGATCATGAATACTTTGTTATCGTCATTGTTTTCCAAGTACAGCAATTTTAGCTTCGTTTCCATGTGAATCCAGGTATAAGCGATGGAATTTATCTCCTGAATGACTTGTACATCCTGTAATTCAAATCCTGCATGCTGTTGTCCGATTTGTTTTGTCATTGTATCTCCTTTATCTAAAAAACATCCAATTGACCCAGTTTATATTATCTTGTTTAGGAGCTTTTTCAACATCTCTTCCGGCGCTCCTTTGTCCCGGATCTCGCCCTTTTCAAAAAACACGACATACGCCCCGCTCCCTGCCAGACCATAATCTGCTTCTCTGGCTTCACCGGGACCATTTACTTCGCAGCCCATGACCGCAACCGTTAACGGCATTTCCAATTTTGCACAAGCCCTGGAAATGATTGTTGCATATTTCTGCACATTCCATCGGCTTCTGCCGCACATCGGGCAGGCAATCACCCTGACACCGGTACGCATTCCCAGTGACTGTAAAAGTGTCTTGCCGGCAATGACTTCCTGCTCTAACTCTCCGCTGAGAGAGAAACGCAAGGTGTCTCCAATACCGGCTTTTAATAAGGCTGACAGACTTAAGGTAGTCTGAACAATGCCCGGTGTCAGCAAGCCTGCTTCGGTGAGCCCTATGTGTATCGGATAGGAATAGATTTGTGCAATCTTCTGATTCAATAGCCAGTTCTGGTCTATCGAAGAACACTTAGCAGATAACACAATCTGCGTAAATCCTAATGATTCTAACAAATCCACTTCATGTTGTAATGCCTGAAATAGCGCTTCTGTGATATTCATTCCTTGCGTTAATTTTATGGAACCGGCATTGGCACCGACCCGGATCGGAATATTCTCTGCGGAAGCCGCTTGTACAATATCCCGGATGCGGATCGGGTCTTTTACATTAGAAGGATTCAGACGTATCTTATCGATTCCCTGCTCAATCGCTGTCAGAGCTAAGTCAGGATCAAAATGAATATCAGCAATTAAGGGGGTGTCGGTGCTTTGTTTTAATATCCGAATGGATTTGGCTGATGCTGAATCCGGGATAGCCACCCGTATCAAGTCACATCCGACCGAATCCAGTCTCTTGATTTCCTCTATACAATTATTCGTATCCGCCGGTTTAGCGACTGTCATACTCTGGACTAAAACAGGATGGTTACCGCCTATCACACAATGCCCGATTGAAATAGGCCGGGTACTATGCCGGTTTATTTGTGCTTACCTTCCCAGAAGGCTTCTCCGATTTTCTCCATTTCATCTAACCGGGTATAATAATCAGGTATCTCCATTAAATGAGCCAATGCAATTTTACCGGTCACGAGAGGATCATTGTTGGTAACATTGGTAATGGCACTCGTTTTCGTGCCGTGTTCCAATTCAACGTCCATGCCACGACGAAACTGCTCTACATCAAACTCATCCCATTTGATTCCTAATTGGTCGCCTATTTGTTTTGCTTGTTCTGTTGTAAAAACTTTTTCCCCCATACGTTTCTCCTTATTTTTAGTTCTACTCTATTTTACACTAAAACCAGATACTTTGTTCCACAAGTCTTATCATTCTTCTATGTCAATGGAATCAGCGATTCCGTTATGGATTGAATACTTCAGAATTATGATTGCAATTGAGATTTTCTCCTTTTTTTATAGACATTTCAAAAAAAACCTATATGATTACAACATAACTCAAGACTGAGGAGGGTATATGTCATTCAAAAAATGCAATGTTATCTTAATGACCACTCTGCTACTGGCTGCTGTATCCTGTAAAAAACCTGCTATTACCATCACCAGCGAACCTATTCCTTTCACACCCCTGCCACAGTTTGTCCAAGGCATTGAGAATCCGGAGAATAGCTGGTTCTTCCAAATACCCTCTTCTCAGGATGAAAAAGGATTGTATATTCCCATTCAATCGGACTCTGATGGAAATGTTTATTTTATTGGAAGAGACCAACATTTTTACTCCTTGAATCCGAAAGGCACCTTGCAATGGAGCAAAGAGGGAGCCTTTCAACCGGTTTTAAGGATGGTAGACAACAAAACACTATTAACCATGCTAGATGCTATTCGATTATACAATCTTGACGGATCGGTAAAAAGTATCTGGATGGAAACGGGAACATGCTTCCTGGGACCTGATGGGTATATTTATACCACTCTGCCTTCCCAAGAAAAAAAGGAGCTGATCTTTTCCAGCTTGGATGCCCGAGGCAACCTTCGCTGGAAAGCACCCTATCAAGTAAAATATGGCGGTCATATTCTAATCGATGGGTTATGGTTTGACGATGAAAACAATGTCTATTATTTTGTCGAAGATATCTCTGAAGATAAAAAATTCACCGATGTATCCTTATTTTCCTTTACTTCCAACGGCATCCCTCGATGGAAAAAGAATTTTCCCAGCAACAAAACGTTGGGCTTTCCGTTCAACCAGACTTTCCAATCCTACGTAATGTTTCCTTTGTATTCAGTAAAAGAGGAAACCATCCAAATGGAAAACTCAAAATGGTTGATAGGATTAAACCGGAATGGTGATGAGATCTGGAGAAAAGAAGAAAAACGAGCGGGTATTTATTCAGTTCCTTTCCAAGTCTGTCCAAATGGTCAGTTTGTTACCGCGCTCTCTTCTATCAAGGAGGGGGTTACTTTTGTCAGCTCCTATAATAACCTGGGAGAAGTTATTTGGGAAAGAAAATTGATTGGTAGTGAGATTTCACCGATCCTGGCAGACCAGGAGAATCATACTTACATTGCTGCAGGGGGCATGTCAGGTGATCGATATTTATATGCTTTTAATCCTGATGGCTCAACAAAATGGAAAATAAAAATCCCCACACCACTCTCCACAGAAGTGGAAACAATGTACCTTGGCAATGACCAATCGATCTACTTAACCCTAAAGGGGAAAAACATCATTTATAAAGTATCTCAAGCGGTACCTTAGCCTACTAAGGAGATTGTACCTTTACAGATGAATAGCTGGACATTATCCTTGATGGGTAGTGTTAATGTTGATATTATCGAGATCAACCTTTTCTTAATGCTTCGCCATATAGATACCGTGGAGGATTATATTCTCACTAATGTGGAAAACCTTAATCGTAATCAGTTTTTTTCTGAAACTACGATTCAGCACATACAATTGCTACATAAATCGCTTTGGATGGAGAAATATCAGCTGTCTGAATTGGAATATAAGCTGGTTACCAGATTGATTGATGTGCACTCTATCACTTTAGCAGATCTCACCAGATTTTTAAAGGATCATCAACTTGCTACTCCATTGGTAGTAGGATGGATGCATCATTTAATCCAAAAACTGCATCGGGATGGTCAATGGTTTATCGAAACCAGACCACATCCTTCCGGATCAGAATATTGCTGGGAACCTGTCAGAAAGGATTGGAATGTCTAAACAGCCTGCTTTTTATCTGCTCCAAGCGATACGAAACGGTACAGTGCCAAGATTTGGTACTCAGAATATAGCAACCGGGATCGATCAGCAACTCGATGAATTAAGCACATTACTCGATTCCGTCTCAAATAGGCACAGCTTATACAAATGGATAATCGGCGAATATGGTTCCGGAAAGACATTCCTCACCATGGCATTTCAGGAAATAGCTTTCCAAAAAAAAGCCGTAGTATCCATGGTGACTATCTCCCAAGAAACGCCCTTGCATAAATTTGAAGATTTCTACAAGAGTGTGATCCAGCATGTAACGCTTCCGGAGAGTCCTTTGATCAGTGGATTACCCATTTTACTGGAAACTTGGCTTCTGCAACTTGAAAACCAAGTGAAAGAAAAAGGAACAGAGGCAGTAAAACCTACCCCTGCTGAATCAAAACAACAATTAAAAAAACTAGTGAATGACTCTTTATCTCAGCTGGGACAGACAGACAGAGGTTTTACCAGAGCTCTTCAGGCTTATTATGAAGCCAGATGGAGCAAGGATAATGCGGCAATCCATGCCGTGATCGGCTGGCTAAAAGGAGAGAAAATCCCTTACGCCCTGAAAGAGCGTATTGGTTTAGTGGGAGAAGTTAACCGCCAAACTGCCTATTCACATCTGCAAGTCCTGTTATTTTTAATCCAATCCGTTGGTTACCATTCTTTGGTGATTATTATAGACGAGGTAGAGAGCTTATTGCGGTTACGAACTCAAAGCCAGCGACAAGTGGCTTATGACAATATCCGGTATATTTTGGATGAGTGCTCAAAAGATCATTTCCCGAATTGTTTTTTCCTTTTTTGCGGTACTCCGACTTTATTGGACGATACCCATGGATTTCCGGGATTCCCTGCGCTTTTGGACCGTTTGCAGAGCAACCGGGAGACCAATTTCGAAAATTACCGCCTTCCTTTGCTCTTTATCGATCCTTGGGATGAAGAAAAAGCTTATCAGGTCAGCCAGAAGGTATATCAACTTCACCAACAGGTTTACCAATGGGCTAGTCCTTTACCTGAAGATATTTTACAGCAATACATCCGGTGTTACCTGAATGCCTCGAAAGATAAAAAACTCTACCCCCGTCAATTTTTAAAATGTCTGGTGGATCACCTCGATAAAAAGCAGCAATATCCGGATTATGATATCCTTTCTTCCCTGGAAACTCAATTCCAGGAATAGTTTTCCTCACCTCAGGAATGCCCCTGACTCTTGTCTCATTAGAATTTATCGGTTGATTCAGCTATAATCTTCTGTGAAGAAAATTAGGAAGGAGCTTTGATTGCATGGAATCATATGAATTAGCGTTATCCGAAGTTGGTTTACATATCCCTACGATCCTCTTACCTTCAGCGAAAGTACCGTTTGAAACCTGGGCAGTCGTCGCTTGTGATCAGTTCACCAGCGAACCGGAATACTGGCAGGAAGTAGAACGAAAGGTACAATCTGTCCCCTCAACCTACCACATCATTTTGCCTGAAGCGTATTTAGAGTTCCCCGATAAAGTGCAAAGAATCGAGAATATCAATCGAACCATGCAGCAATACCTGGATGAATCGATCTTAGAACCTTCTTTAAAAGGATTCATACTAGTGAGACGAACGATGCTGACCGGAAAAGTCAGAACCGGATTAGTGGTGGCCATTGATTTGGATGAATATGACTTTCACTCCGGCTCAAAATCCCTGGTTCGCGCCTCTGAAAAAACGGTGATGGAGAGAATCCCTCCACGTGTCCAGATCCGAGAAAACGCTCCGATTGAGTCTCCCCATATTCTGGTCCTGATTGACGATCCCCTGAAAAAAGTCATTGAACCCGTTTATGAAACACTAGCACGGCAAAACATCCAGCCTTTGTATGATACCGAACTAATGATGAGGGGCGGAAAAGTTGCCGGGTACTCAGTCACCGATCCTATCCTGTTAAACGCTATCGCTCTTGCCCTGAAACAAATTAAAAAAGCAGATGGTTTTCTGTATGCGATGGGGGACGGCAATCATTCCCTGGCTACCGCAAAAGCATGCTGGGATCAATTAAAAGGATCCTTATCCGAAGAACAGAAACAAACGCATCCCGCCAAGTACGCCTTGGTGGAATTGAATAATATCCACGACCAGGGGATGGATTTTGAACCAATTCACCGCATCCTGTTCGATGTCGACAAACAGGACTTGCTATCTTACCTTCAGGGAAACGGTGCTGAAGTCAAGATGGTGCAAGGCAACCAAACCGAGACGATCCGGCTGCAGGAAAGAAATAGCCATTTAACAGTCGGCGTGCTTCAGATTCTGTTGGACGAATACCTAACTTCCCACCCGGAAGTAAAAATCGATTATATTCACGGAGAAGCCAGTTTAAGAAAACTCTCTTCCGAAGAGAACTCGATCGGTTTCCTACTGGAAGGAATGGATAAATCGGAACTGTTCCCCACCATCTCCCTGGACGGCGCTCTGCCCAGAAAAACTTTTTCCATGGGAAAACCCGAAGAAAAACGCTACTATATGGAGTGCCGGAGAATCCGTTAAGGTTAACGGTTTCGTAGCTTAGCCAGGTTCGCTTTGGCTTCGGGTGCCACCGCTTCAAAATCGGTGATGGTGTTACAACCGTAATCAGCGCATGCAGCGCAATGCGGTTGTTTTTTCTCTTGAGCGCATTGCCGGATCTCACACTCGTGCCAATGGGCATTCACCCTACCGGTACCGGCGGTACAACCATCGCAAATCACATCTTCCGGTGTAATGTCGCTTTTATACTCTTTGGACCATTCTTTGGCGACTTGTTCCAGCCTTTCACGGTTGTCCTCTTTTGTGACGAGATAGGCAGGACATTTCTCGCAATCAATACCGCAATAACCATACTGGCTCATTTTTCTCTCCTTTTCTTTAATTCATCGAAATTAGTCTTGATAAGGGTGGCTTCGCCATCAGGATTGATATGAATTTTTACCAACAGATCACTCCCGATATAATTTTCATACGCTTTTCCTTCCCCTTCCGGAACGAAATAGGATTCGATATTGTAAGTAATGTCAGCGCCATCGATTAACTCTTCCAGTGCTTTTCCTTTCAGAAAAATAGTATTGATATCTGCTGGTTTCTCATGGGAAAAGTAGCTTAGCTCAAAATACTGTTTGTTTTGATTCGAAAGTATCGCGTACACCTCTCTCCCGGGCTGAGAGTCATTGATTCCATGGTATCGGCTGAAATCATAGGTAAAGATGACATAGTCCCCTCGGAACATGTCCCTTGGATCGACAGGTTGTGGCTTCACCCAGATATCATGACCCCCTGTCAGCCTTTTTTGCTGGTAAAATAAGAATCCGCCTAAAATAAGAGCCCATATCAATATAATCCAGACACTCTTAGGAATTTTCATGTTTTTCCTCCGATTTGTCGAGACGATATCTCTGTCTTTCCAGCAATACTGCAATGGTTACTAACAATACCCCGCCAATAATAAAGAATGCGGATCGGCTCATCATACTCCAGAACAGATCAAAATACCGGAGCAAGATAAAGACAATGAGTGCCACCATGCCAATATAGAATAATGCGGGTTGGTCTTCTTCATAAGACCAGAAAAACGCTTGGATAATGGTAAACAATAAGGCAAAATTCACGACAAAAATACTGGCATCTCTCCACCATATTAAGCTAGCCAAGGATGCTGCCACACAAATCCAGGTAAAAGCCAGGAAGGACCATTTTATCATTCTTGCTTTTTGAATGAAATACTGAGCAACCATCATCAATAATGGCAGAATAATCAAAATCAAACCAATCAACCAATCCATCTTTTCCATCTGCGTTCCGGTATTTTCGGCATGCCATTTTGTGGACAGCAGGAAAAGCGGGATCCATAAAAACAACTGAGTCATAGGCAACCAGGCGGAGTAGAGTCGGCTTCTTTTCTGAAAAATAACGGCAAAAGCCATTACCAGAAGTATAATCCCAGCTATATACCCTAAAGTCGCTTCAAAAGAATCAGTGATCCGGCTATACTGGTAATGCTCATAAGGAAAAATTCTGGACTGAAAAACGCCCCATAAAAAGAGATAACCGGACGTTAACCATAAAATAAGGCCTGCAACAGACTGGTGAATATAAATTAAATAGCTTGACATGAGCAAAGCGAGAATACTGGAAACAGTTTGCAGCCAAGTCCAATTATTTTCTGCATTGTAATTCACCACAGGATTTAAAAAGTATAACATGGTGAAAAATCCAGCTAAAATCAGTGGAACTGTTGCATAGACCAAATCTTCGTTTCGTTTGCGTAAAAGACACAGAAGCTGATGGAAAAGACTCGCAAAAAGCCAAAAAGTGATCGCTTCCGTTACATGCTCCAGGCAGGTGAAACCGAAAATAAACTGGGTTCCGGTGATAATCCCCTCTTTGACCCGATTTTGTTTAGCAAGAAAAAATAATGCACCACTCAGCACCAGATAGATCCAAAAATGCTGCCCCACTAAATCCCGACAGAAAATTCCAAAAATAAAGGTTAGCACCATCACCAGATAAAACACCGGTTCCGATTTCATCCATAATAGGATCGGAAGGAGAGATACTATCCAGATTCCTACCAGCAACCAATTATAGGTAACGCTCCATTGGTAATGTTGAAACAGAAAAATGATGACAACACCCCATAACAGAGCTCCTAATAAGATTAAACTCTCCCCCAGCACCGGTAATTTTCGACTTTTTTTCTGTCTGAAATAATCGCCCAAAAAGAGTGATACGAAGGACAAAACCACCGCTAAAGCGAGTTTGAACCAATCTGCCATCTGCTGCCAATTCGAAGCGATAAACAGTATGGCGCCAATCCCGATCAGAATACTACCGATAATATAGACAATTTGCAATAATGTAACAGGGCTGCGTTTCTCAGGCAGAGGATACAGAGAAATTAACTTCTGACAGACCTCCGTATCAATCTGTCCTTTTTGCAGTAACGCCTGAAATTCCATCTGCATGATGACAGCATGATTAGATCTCTGTTGGTGTCGGAAAAAGAAATAAGTTGGTAAGGAGCCGATCACAATGATTATGATCAATAATACGAGAATGCCTAAAATGCCAAAAAACATACACCACGCCCTTTCTTCCGCGAAAGAAGATCAGTTAGAGGTTTGATTTTCCGGATTTTTCCAACTTTAACCAGGTATCTTTCAAGGTCACGATTTGGTGGTAGATAGGTATTTCTTTTGCAGTATTTTTACTATCCAAACAAAAATAACCTTGTCTTAAAAATTGATATTTTGCTCCGGGGACAGCTTCAGAAAGAGAGGGCTCCAGGTAACACTCTTTCAAAATCTCCCTCGAATCGGGTCGGATCATTTCTTGAATAGAGAAAGACTTCTTCGCCTCCTCGTCCTCCTGATCAGTGCCGACAGGGGCATCCAGTAACAAATCCTGATAAAGTCTGACCTCGCCACGAATAGCGTGAGGAGCAGATACCCAGTGTAAGGTCCCTTTGACCTTCTTGCCGGAAGTATCCTGGTTGCTCTTCGAGCTAGGGTCGTAGGAACAGTGAAGTTCGGTGATTTTTCCGGTAAGAGGATCTTTGATGACCTCATCGCACCGGATGATATAGGCAGATTTTAAGCGGACTTCGTTCCCGGGAGAGAGCCGGAAGAATTTCTTAGGGGGCTCTTCCATGAAATCGGTTTCTTCGATATACACTTCACGTGAGAAAGGAATTTTCCGGGTACCGGCGGTCGGATCTTCCGGATTGTTCTCCGTTTCCAACCACTCCACCTGATTTTCTGGGTAATTGGTAATCACGATCTTTAAAGGCCTTAATACTGCCATTACTCTCAGGGCATGAGCATTCAGATCCTCTCGAATACAGTGTTCCAACATCTCTTTCTCAACGGTGCTGTTGCTTTTTGCTACTCCAATCCTGTCACAGAAGGTCTTGATCGCTTCCGGTGTGTACCCTCTTCTTCTCAACCCTGACAGAGTGGGCATACGAGGATCGTCCCATCCCTCCACCCAGCCTTCTTCGACTAAAGCACGCAAGATACGTTTGCTTAAATAGGTTTTGGTGATATTCAATCGGGCAAATTCGATTTGTCGGGGTTTCCAAGGGACTTCTGTCTGCTCAATAAACCAGTCATAAAGGGGTCGGTGGTCTTCAAACTCCAGTGTACAGATAGAATGAGTAATCTTTTCCAAGGCATCGGAGAGGGGATGGGCATAGTCATACATCGGGTAGATACACCAGGTATCGCCTGTTCTGTGATGATGAGAACGAAGAATTCGGTAGATGACCGGGTCTCGCATATTGACGTTCGGCGAGTTCATATCGATCTTTGCCCGTAACGTTTTCGATCCATCCTCAAACACACCGGATCGCATTTTTGCAAACAAGTCCAGGTTCTCTTCAATAGAACGTTCCCGATAAGGACTCAGTTTTCCGGGTTCTGTCAAAGTGCCTCGGTAAGAGCGGATCTCTTCCGAACTTAAGTCACAGACATACGCTTTTCCTTTTTTGATGAGAACTACAGCAAACCGATACAGGTCTTCAAAATAATTGGAGGCAAAAAACAACCGGTCTTGCCAGTCAAAACCCAGCCATCGAATATCTTCCATGATCGAGTCAACGTATTCCGTCTCTTCTTTGCTGGGGTTGGTATCGTCAAACCGAAGGTTGCACAAACCCTGATACTGCTCTGCCAAACCAAAATTCAGACAAATGGATTTCGCATGCCCGATGTGGAGATACCCATTTGGCTCCGGAGGGAATCGGGTGTGGATGGAACCCACAGTTCTTCCTGATTTCATGTCCTCTTCAATGATGTGCTGTATAAAGTTCAGCCCGGTATTTTTTTCTACTGGATTGTCCACGTAGGCTCCTCCCCTAAAATTTATGATCGATTATTAATAGTACCCAATTTTCTGATTAATACAAACCTTTAGCCACATTCTTCCCTGACAAAAAACGATTCATTTCTCATATCGGAAATGAACTTAGAGCTGGGAGAGGTAGGGAAAACTAAAGCTTTTGACAAATAGGGCAATACACGCAGGTTCCACCTAAATATTGCATTTTTTGTATCGGAGCACCGCAGACAGAGCAAGGTTTTCCAACCACCCGGCTGTTCATCAACCGTTTGTATTGTCCCGGTTGGTTAAAGAAATCCACCTCGTCCTGTCTTCCTCCAAGCTGAATCGCATTGTGAATGGTCTGGTTAATCGTCTCAAACAAACGGACCCGTTCGCTTTTTTTTAAGTCTTTCAGCTCTCTTTTCGGGTGTAACCGTGCTATAAACATGATTTCCTGAGCCATGGAATTACCTATTCCCGGCAGGATCTGATCTTGAGTCAGAAGCCCTTTTACACTCCGTTTGCCTTCCGCTATCAACGAATCAATGATTTTTAAAAAATATTTCTCAGTGAAATCCTTATGTAGTGGATCTGGACGCATATTTTTAATATGCTGGCGTTCTAATTCCTTCCCCTTTTTATATAATTCTATCACTCCCCACATCTGGATCACCAAACTCATGGAGGTCAAATTCTCAAATTCAATCCAAAGATGGTATTTTTCAGGTTTTTCATGATCAGGCAAATAAGTTAATTTTCCGCCGAATTCGCCCAACACTAGGATATAACCGGGGTCCACCGGGATAAATAACCATCTTCCTTTCACATAGGAGGGTTTTACCGTTTTTCCTCTGATCAGTTTCGCAAAATCAGCATGATCAAGGTTGTACCAGACAAACTTGTGCGGGGAATTACCTAATTCCCCCCGTGTGATCTTTTTTCCGACAAGCGTATCGTTGATTTGTTTGCTGAGATTGATTAATTCAGGTAATTCAAACATGCAACCAATCTCCTTTACTTGAATGAAACGCTTTATTGATTACCATATCAATAGCGTATAAGCAAAACAAAAGCTTGTCAAAACTTAAGATCTGTTTTTTTTTGTTTCGTATGAACATGAAACTCTTTAAAGAACAAATCAAGTTTGTGCTATACTTTTGTTACCCAATTAGGAAAGGAATGAATATGATTGAAGTAATATCCACTTGCACTTATGAAAAAACAAAAACGATAGAAAACTTGGTGGACGACGACCATACGATGATTAACCACATCATTCTCCCCAAAGAACATAGCATCCCATCCCATTTATCGAACTCAAATACATACCTGATCGTTGTTAAAGGCAGACTTACCCTTACTTTGAATGAACAAGATCCTCATAAGTATACAGCTGGTCAGGTTATCGCTATTCCTTATAAAACTCAAATGAGTGTAGACAATGTGGATGAAGAACTATTGGAGTTCTTTGTGGTGAAATCCCCAAACCCTTCGAATTACAAAGCATAGGATTTTTGGTTGAATTACTGAATCGAGCCTTATAACGGAGGGCATCCAAGATGGAATGGGTAAAAGAGCTAAAAATGGCGATCACCGTCTGTGACAAAGATGGAAAAATCATTTACATGAATAACCAATCAGAAAAAACATTCCAAAAACCGGGTTCACCTTCTATTTTGGGATCAAATCTGTTTCACTGCCACCCCGAGAAAGCACAATCTAAGATACGAGAGCTGATGGCAACAGGAGAAAGCAATACTTACACTATCGAGAAAAACGGGAAGAAAAAGATGATATACCAGACCCCCTGGACAGAGAATGGCCAGATCATAGGTATGGTGGAGTGCTCCTTCGAGATTCCTTTTGAATTACCTCATTTCATACGGTAATTCTCAACTAAATAAGTCATTGACTTCTTTATAAGACTCAGGGGTACCGATATCATAGCAGTCTCCCTGAAAAGTATACGCATATACATCTTTGAAAGTATGAAGCCATGCCGGAAAATTACCTGGAGCATCGGGATTTTTGCCTTGATTCAAGTAGAGCTGAAATAATGGTAGCGTATCCTGAAGATAAAAATAAGCTGCATAGGAAGCTTTATCAGACTTAGGTTCCTGAGGTTTTTCTTCAAACCCGATCACTTTTTGCATCGAGTTCAACTGAACTACCCCCATTCTGCGTAGTTGCTGAACATCCCTGATGGTTTTGACCAGGAAACAATCCCTCTGAATAGCCTCATAATACCGGTAGAAATCCAACAGATGAAAAGTAAAAAAGGTATCCCCGGCAATCACCAGCAAGTCTTCTTCCATCGGGGTTTGCGAGAGAACCAGCTGAATATCGCCGATTGCGCCCAATTTATTCTCATCACTTGTGGTGCCGTCGTCCACTATTCTGATAGGTACAGGGTATCGTATGGAGTCTGCCCAGGTATAAAAATGATTCGCGAAACGATGGTTACTGATGACGATGACCTCTCTCATTACAGGAATAGTAATCAGCTCTTCCACGATATAATCAAGTATCGGTTTATGGGCGATTGGCAAAAGTGCTTTAGGTTGGTTCAAAGTTAAGGGATAAAGTCTGGTGGCATAACCGGCAGCTAAAATAATCGCCTTCATCAATCTACTCCTTTTAACGATGATAATAATAAGTATACGGAAAAAGCCCTTATGTAGAAATTTCTCCGTAAGGATTTGTAACGCTTGATGATCCTGCCTTTATCTGATTGTTGACCTTCCTTGCTAATCTGTTTTGAATTCATCCCCTTATTTATTATTCTATGTTTTTTCTATTTATCCAACATCCTCACTTTTGATTTTTACCCTTTTGGCATACTTGGTTGGTTTAAATCCTATTTTTTTTATTTATCAAGCTAGATACGATAATCAACATGAATGAATAAACATGAAAAAATTTTCCTCGTCAATAAATCAATTTTTCCAAGTGTTTATTTTCTTCAAATAGCTAATTCTATATTTAACATTTTTTCGTGCGTAGAATTGCATTTATTTGCATTTTTCTCTTTTTTCTGATCTCCTATCGCTTGTATTTCTGCTATCTCCCGTTTACAGCCATACAAAAAATAAATTGGAAAATAAATTGGGACAGTCCCAATTTATTTTTTTTTGATATACTATTATGGTACAGGGAGGGAAATATGCCAAGAAAAGCAAGACAGATTAGTGAATCTGGAATTTTACATATTATGATGAGAGGAATCAACAAACAACCCATTTTTTTTCAAGAAGAACATTATCAATATTTCTTCTATTTGATGCGAAAAGCAAAAGAAAAATGTCACATGGCTCTATATGCCTATTGCTTAATGCCAAATCACACACACTTTCTCATTCGATCATTTGATGAGAATCCGGGAAAATTTATTCATCATATTGGTACCAGCTATGCCCAACATTACAACAAAATATTCAGTAGAGTCGGTCATTTGTTTCAAGATAGGTACAAAAGTGAGGTGGTTCAAAATGATGAATACTTTATTGCAATCCTCAGATACATTCATTATAACCCTATAAAAGCTGGCTTATGCAAGCAAATTGAAGAGTACCCCTGGTCTAGTTTCAATGATTATATTTCTTCTGTTGGGATAACAGATACTGAATTTGCAATAAATTTGTTTGGGAATCAATCCGCACTTTTGAATTATCATAAAGAAGCTCCTCAAGAGAATATTTTAGATATTTCACTGAAGGAAAAACCGAGTGATGAGGAGGTGATAACAGCGATTAATCATATGGTCGGTTTAACGGAATTTCATAAATTTGATCTTCCAGAACAATTTAATATGATTCGTTTAATCAAAGCCGACACGAATGCTACGATTGATCAACTAGTCAGACATCTACATATTAGCAAACACTTTGTTGTAAAAGCTTTAAAAAAATAAATTGGGACTGTCCCAATTTATTTTTTTTAGGGGAGGGGGAGGATGAAGTGGAGACAGGTGCCTTTTTTGTACTCAGATTCCGCCCAAATCTTGCCTCCATGCCATTCAACGATCTCTTTACAAATTGTCAATCCAATCCCAGATCCCCCGATGCGGTTCTCAGGCTCGCCAAATTGAACGAAGGAGTCAAAAATATAAGGCAGTTCGGTGTTTTTAATGCCAGTTCCCGTATCGGTTATAGTGACCTGAACAAATTTGTTAATATTCTTGGATTTTATCGTTATCGAACCAGCTTTGGTGAATTTAATGGCATTATTGATAAGGTTAATCACAACTTGAATGATCTTGTCCCGGTCCATTTTAATCATTGGCAAAGCCATATCAAGATCCAGCTTAAACTCAATCCCTTTGTGTGTCACTAAAGAATACATCAATCCATACACTTCTGTCAACAAGTCATTGATATTGTTGCTCTCAATATTAAATTGCACCTTACCGGATTCCAGTTTTTGGAAATCAAGCATGCTATTGATATAATCAACCAGCCGGTTGATGTTTCGCTGGATGATCTTCAAAACGTTGGAGAGATTCTCATCCAAATTCTTTTCAAATTCACTACCGACCAGATCTACTCCTCCCTTGATCGCTGTCAGAGGCGTTCGCAGTTCGTGTGAGACAATCGAGATCAGGTTGGATTGTTTATTCAGCGAATTCTTTAAGTTCTTCTCAATCTGCTTTAATCCGGATATGTCTTTCGCCAGATGAACAAAACTCTTTACTGAACCGGAATTGTCGGCCAAGGGTGAGACAGAAACCAAAAAATACTGGTTTGTTCTTGGATCTCTCCATTCTTCAACATGGTTCTTTTTATCCTTACCCGTCTTTAATGCAACGCAATTCTTACACAATTCATATTTTCCATCAATTAATTCATAGCATTTTTTCCCAATTACCTCTTTGTTATGAAGGTATTCGATGCTCTTAAACGCTTTATTGGCTTTTAAGATCGTAAAGTTAGTATCGATGATAAAAATATAATCAAGTATAGAATCGAATACGCTTTCCCATTCTTCCTGGGCTTTTTGCTTCTCGGTAATATCGTAAAAATTGGCAATCCCATACTGCTTTCCACCGTACTGAAGCACTTTTACATTGACCATTACCCAACACTCTCGACTATCGATCGTGCGGATTTTACCCTCAAAATGGCTTGTTTCCAACTCACCCTGAAACATCTTAATGGTATCTTTCTGAATATTGGATTGGATCTCATGATGAAACAAGCTTATCCAGCTCTTTTCCAGTAATTGCTCCTCTGCATAACCAAATAATTTGATTGCATAAGGATTAGCGAACAAAATGTTGTCCTGATCAAACACCACAATACCCATCAGCATATCTTCTGAAAGAGCTTTGAATAAGGTTGGGCTTCTGTAAACCTTTTTTTCCGTTAGTATCCCTTTTGGGAAATCATCCAATCCATCTTTCATATTACGCTTCTTTTCTTATGATAAATAAAATACTCCATTACTTCCGTTACTTTTCAGTCAGTACATCATTTAAGTTCAGCTACATGATAAATGGATGTCCTTTCGAGAGAGTATTCATACCTATACAGCAGTCTAGGATTTTTTTTGAGTTCACGCGCTTACCACCCAAAATACTGTATGTGCAAAATTTCACTCTGTTCTTTTGATTTGGCCAGGTTGACTGCCTGATTTACAAAGGAAAAAAAGCGACGATGGAGTAAAAGAATAAAATAAAATTTTACTAAAAAAATACAATAGTCTCTACTTTTTACATAAAACTTAATTAGCAAATAACACTCCGTTTTTCCCCGTTAGCCATATCCTGACTAAGCACTAAGGCTTAGACCACAAGACTCTATCAAAGCCTTCTTACCTTATACGGTTTTAAGCCCCCTACGCCTTTCATCTATTACTATATCATCAGTTTAAAAAAGCTCAACCAAAAATTTTATACAGACTGGTTTGAGGATTTATGATACGCCATAGTGGGGGTAATATACTGGAATAGACCGATGATATAGAGGGGTAATCGCTTGGCCCCGATATTAAACAGGATTAAGGGTGCCGCCGTGACAATTCCCGCTCCCCACAAATACAGGTGCACGACACTCCAGGAACCGATAAACGCACTTTGTTGCTGCCAAAGTAACCACACCCAGTATCCTAACGCCGGGAAAGAAGAGACAAACGTCTCTAAAGTAAGGGAATTAATCGGTGAAAGCGGGGTCATTTTCTTAATCAGCCCATACAGTGCGAAATTCACTCCCGCAGCCAGCACGTTCAGTATTTGGGGAGTAATCTATCTGCTATTGTTGTTATACACTCTCTTCCACGTCGGTGTAATCCGCGCCAAAGACAAGCACTACGCCCTGCTCAACCAAGTTGGGTTCTGGTTTATCCTCACCTGTCTGCTCACAGCGCCTGGATTTTCGCCTGGCATTTTAAGGTAATCTGGCTCTCCCTGCTGTTGATGGTTTTACTGCTTTTGTGTCTGCTGAAAATCGCTCTCGTTTTCCAAGGCTTTGAACTCACCCATCTCGAAAAGCTGGTTGTCCGTCTGCCATTCAGCGTCTATTTCGGTTGGATTTCCGTCGCGACGATCGCCAACGCCACGGTGTTTCTCATCAGCATCCATTGGGGTCGTTTCGGTCTTTCTCCCGTTGTATGGACGGTCATTGTCCTCGTCATCGGCGCAGTGATCGGCATTCTCACAACGCTTCGTTTCAAAGATTTTGGCTACCTACTCGTCTTTATCTGGGCGTATCTCGGTATCCTGATTCGGCACTACTCCAAATTCAATGGTTTCGGTGGGCTGTAC
The DNA here is from genome assembly GCA_021372585.1 of bacterium. Taxonomy (GTDB): domain Bacteria; phylum Caldisericota; class Caldisericia; order UBA6126; family UBA6126; genus UBA6126. The sequence continues at coordinate 21,194 of JAJFUD010000029.1, read as the reverse complement.
CCCTCGATCATGATTACCGGCGGGATCGCTATTCTTGCTTTTCTGCTCCTGGGGACGATATCGGTATTGGCTACTCCCAAGGAATAATCAACGGTCGTAAGGACAATTCCAGCTCTTTTTTAATATGATCCAAAGCCTCCGGAGAGGGACCCTCTGCCCGAATAATCAGTTCAGGTCCTGTATTGGAAGCCCTGACCAATCCCCATCCTCCATGCATCACCGCCCGTACTCCGTCAATGGTCAGCGATTCAAACCGGGAGGAGAGATACTGTACGGCTTGCTCCACTTTCTGTAATTTCTCTTTCTCCGGCACATGCACCCGAATTTCTGGCGTAGAAAAGACTTTTGGCAAATCCGATAAAAGCTGAGAGATCGATTGGTCCGTATTGGATAGTATCCGCATTAACCGTAAAGCCGCGTAGGTGGCGTCATCAAACCCGAAATACTCGTCTTTCAGGAACAAATGCCCCGACATTTCACCCGCCAGGATCGCATCCAGCTCCCTCATCTTCGCCTTAATCAGGGAATGCCCGGTTTTGTAGATCACAGGCTTACCGCCAAGCTTCCTGATCTCATCCACCAGGAGTTGGGAGCATTTCACCTCCACCAGTACCGTCTCCCCAGGATGCTTAGCGAGTATTTCCCTGGCATAAAGCACCATGAGCATATCCCCCCACACCATGTTACCCCGGTCATCTGCCACACCCAGACGATCCCCGTCCCCATCGAGCCCAATGGCTAAATCAAATCCCTTTTGTACCACCCAATCCGCCGCTTCCTGCATATTGGCAACTTTGGTTGGATCGGGAAAGTGGTTCGGGAAATCCGGATCGGAAGTGCAGTACAGCTCCTTTACTTCACCGGCATAATGTTTGAAAATTTCCGGACTGGACAACGAAGCCGTACCGTTGCCGCAATCCAGCACGACTTTTAGTTTCTTGGGTCCAAGGTTGACCGACTGCCACAGGTAATCGCGGTATTGAGGCTGAATATCGACACTCTCTTCATGTCCCTTGTGCGCCTGAGGTGCCCAGTCGCCCTCTTCACATAAACGGTAAATCGCTTGTATCTCCTCCCCGTAAATGGTGGAAGGACCGAGTAACACCTTAAAACCATTGTAATCCTTGGGGTTGTGACTCGCTGTAATCATGATACCAGCTTCGATTTCCAACACCCGGGAAGCGAAATACAGCATAGGCGTGGTCACGGTGCCAAGCTTCACGACCGATAAGCCCGAAGCCAGAAACACGGAGGTCATGAGTTCCGCAAAGGGATCCGAGGAAGTCCGGTTATCCTGTCCGATCAACACACGGCGGGATCCTTTTTGCAGAAAATAGAAGGCAAACGCCTTGGACAACTGTGTGACGGTCTCGTCGTTTAGCTCTGACCCTACCACACCCCGAATATCATACTGGCGAAACATATGCGGCTGAAGATGCACCATAACTCTCTCCTTCCAGACAGAATACAATCTTCTCTTATTTTTTTACAGCAATTCGGGATGGTTGTCCTGCAAAATGGACAACACTGTCCCGATTTCCCGGCTGCGATTTTTCCCGGTGATCAACAAGGCATCCTTGGAATCTATCACCTGCAAATCATCCACCCCCACGATGACAACCGTTTTTTGAGCCATGACAAAGGTATTTGTGGAATCAACTGAGATGACCGGACAGGGAGAATCGGCGCCTGTTTCTTTCCGGTAGGCTTCCAAGGAGTCCCAGGTACCTAAATCCAACCACTCAAACGGACATTCCACGACTAAGCCCTTATCCATTATTCGGTTTGTCACCCGTTCTTCTATCGGTCCTGCCGGCATACGAGCATATTCCCTCTTTGTCACTGCTTCTTCATCGTTGGTATCGAACGCTTCCCTCATCTTCGACAGAGGTTGATACCACTCCGGGGCATACTCCTGAAAAGCGTTCAGCATCAATCTGGGTGTCCACGCATAATGATTGGCATGAGCAAAAATGCTGGATGAGTCCTGATATTGTTTCCGGTCGGGATCATTGCGCATCACCCATTTGTCCAAATGATACACATTCATTTCTTGAGCGGAAGACACCTTCTGTCCCGCAATCATGAAATCGATCCCTTCAATACCTTGCTTTGGCCTGACCAATCCGGTCACCAACGTATGATTCTCTAAGACCAGCTTCTCCACATATCGAATAAAATGGATGAACGCTTCTGTTGGCTTTCTGAGTACATCCGCTTGCACCAGCATAAAAGCTTCATCCGGAAAAAGCGTATACAGCTTTGCGGCACAAAAACCGGTAGCCGGTCCTTGGTTGCGCATTTCAGGCTCAATAAACAAGTGATCCGGGATGATCTCCGATACCTGTGCCAGCGCCAAGCCTGCCTGAAACGCATTGGTCTGAATATAGATTTCATCAGCGCGAAAACCGGTCCTTAACGCTTCCCAGTTCAACTGAAAAAGAGATTTCCCGTTAAATATCTGCAAAAATTGCTTGGGAAGGGATTTTCTGCTCAGAGGCCATAGCTTGGTGCCGATTCCTCCGCAAATAATTATTGGCTTCATGCTAAAAGTATACTATACTTTTGTCATGATTAGTAGAGAAATGATCATTCAAACCACAGAAAAATGGATCGAAAATCACGGTTTACGAACGGCATCAAAAGATATCCAAAGACCGTGGGGTGCTTTTTGGCACATTCGTCCGGACGATACCGCGTTGTTTCTGAAACTGTTTTTTCCGGAGTATGCTCTGTCCTCCACGAAGAGCAGTCTCATCAGCCCCAAAATTCTGTTGGTATTACCCGGTCAACGTCTGTCTTTGCAGCTGCATCACCGACGGGCCGAATGTTGGACGGTTCTTCAGGGACCCGTCAGGATCGTATTGGGTGACCAGGAACACACCGTGTACTCTCCCAAACAGGTCACTATCCCGGTAGACACCCCTCACCGTTTAGTAGGACTGGAGAAGCCCGGCTTAGTATCAGAGATCTGGATCCATGAAGATCCGGAAAATCCCTCTACAGAGGAAGATATTGAGAGGTTGGAGGATGACTATCAAAGAAAATAACCAAGAGACCACTTCTTTCCCGGAAGCATTAAAACAAATCGTCGTATTATCGACTTATTCTCCGAGGGAAGACGGCATCGCCACGTTTACCAAAGACCTGCTTGACGCTATCTTGCTCATCTCCGCTCATCAAATCAATATCCGCGTGGCAGCGATCAACCCTTCTGCTCTGCACCGCCTGCAATACCCAGAGGAAGTGAGTTGGCAGATCAATCCTGAAAGCACCGCCGATTACAAAAAATTAGCCCTCTCGCTCAACAACAATCCCCAGGTAGCTTGGGTCATCATTCAGCATGAGTATGGTATTTTTGGCGGAAATGCAGGGGATCATCTGTTGTCATTCACCCGCAATTTGAACAAACCTCTATTAATTACCTTTCATACGGTCTTATCCCGAATCCCCGACGAACTGAAAATCATTCAGGATGAGCTAATGAACCGTGCAGAAACCATCGTCGTCCTGACTGACCGCTCCCGGGATATCCTGATTCATCAGTATCCGGACCAGAAAGCCAAAATTCATTCCATCCCTCATGGCATCCACCCATTACCGTTTAGTTATCCCGAAGATTACAAAAAATCTATGAAAATGCAAAAAACCATCAACCTAACCACCTTTGGCCTGTTAAGCCGAGGGAAAGGCATCGAATATGTCATTCGGTCGCTCCCTCCTGTTGTGAAACAATTTCCTCAAACGATTTACCGAATCCTGGGGAAGACCCATCCCAACATTCTGTTGCGGGAAGGAGAATCTTACCGGCTAGAGCTGATGAAACTTGTCAAAGAGCTCCATCTGGAACACCATGTGTATTTTCATGACGCTTTTATGACGCTCCAGGAGATTCTCTCTTATTTGCAATCCACCGATATCTATATCGCCACCTCAACCGACCCCCAGCAAGCGGTCAGCGGTACGCTTTCCTATGCATTAGGCACCGGGAGAGCGACTCTCTCCACTCAATTCAGCCAATCCGAGGATTTTGTCACACCGGATGTCGGCAGGTTGGTACCCCCCAAACAACCGGAAGCCTTCACTCAAGCACTTCTAACCATGCTTCAGGATCAGGAAGGTGTCCATAAAATGCATCTTCAAGCCTATCGAAAAACCCGGCATATGATATGGCCCAATATCGGCTACCAATACCTGGATCTGCTGATTCAAACAAAAACAAAATCCATCCCTCATCTTTTCTTGCTCAATCCGATCAAGCTCGATCACCTGAGGGAAATGACTGACCAAAATGGATTGTTTCAGTTTTCAAACTTGAAAAAAAAGAATGTAGCGCATGGATACACCCTCGATGATAACGCCCGTGCTCTTATCGTGATGAATATGATCTTACAATCAGACTATCCAGCCAAAAAAACCGTCCTCTACCTGGCAAAAATCTATTTGAATTTTATCGACCTCTGCCAAACCGATCACGGCACATTTTTCAACTACATTGATATCCACAAAAACCCCACTTTGCAAAACCAGGAGGAAGAGCTTGAAAGCGCCAATGCGAGAGCTTTATGGTCACTAGCTTACACGCTTCATGCCAACATCCTTCCCCCCGAATTACTCAGACAGGCACAAAAGTTGTGGGATTTATCGGAATCTCATCTAGCCTCTTTTCATCATCCCCACGCGGTCTCCATCCTTCTTCAGGCGCTCTACTACCAGGATAAGACTGAATTGATGACCACTTATGCAGACCAATTAACTGCCATGTTTGAGTCTCACAGCACAACCGACTGGTGTTGGTTTGAAGACCACATGACCTACGATAACGGTGCCTTTATTGAAGGGCTGTTGTTGGCCTATAAAAAGAACCCTCAAAAACAATACCGGCAAACCGCGCTTAAAGCATTGGATTTTCTGGTATCCCATAGTTTTTGGGGTGGGGTTTTAATGCCGATTGGGCAGAATGGCTGGTTTAAAAAAGACTCCACTCCCGCCATGTTTGATCAGCAACCGATTGAAGCTTGCTCCCTCATCTTAGCCCTTATCCAAGCCTATAAAATCACGAAGCTGGATAAATATTGGGTATTGCTGAATAAAGCCTACACCTGGTTTATCGGTAACAATATCCTGGGGAAAAGCCTGTATGACCCGGGGGACGGATCCTGCAGCGACGGATTGACTCCCTATGGCTTAAACCTGAACCATGGAGCGGAATCTCAGCTCAGTTACTTACTTTCCAGGTTAACTTTACAGTACCTATTGGCAACCCAAAAAAAATAAATACAATCATCCTCATGCAAAAAGAAAAAGAGGAAATGACTGCAGCTGCGCCTATGGTTGTAAAACGGGTATACCCGGTAGACAAGCACCGGTTTAACGTTGCTGCTTGGATTAATCCAATCACTAAACACACCGTCCTAATTGGCAGACAGCTGGACCACAAAGGCTCTACGGGCGAACCGGATTTCAGCCGGCTCGTTCTCACCGAAATGGATGAAGCCGAAAACATCATTTTTGAGAAAGTGATCTGGGAAAATCTGGAAGACCATGTTCTTTTTGAGGATCCCAGGGCGATGATTATCGATAATAACCATATTGTCATAGGATTATCGGCTCTCTTACGGAGCAAAACCGGTTTCGATCCCTACCCGGCTATTTTAAAAATCGATCTGGATGACTGGAATCATGATGTCCCGCCCCCCATGATCATTCTGAATTTTGGACCGGGGAAAAACCTGACTCCCGTTGACGACAACCATTTTCTGTTTCGTCCCGAGGGAGCCTCATATTCACATCGTCTGATTGTGTTTTGCACCGACGACCATGTGCCGGTCAAGACCCAGGACCTGTTTTTTCCAACAGACTTACCTTGGGCACTATGGCGTATTGGTACCAGCATTCCCCCTATTTGGATTAACGAATCCGAAGCGATCATGATTTTTCATGGTATTAGTATGGATAAGAACAAATATATCTATTCACTAGGGAGAGCCCGACTCAGCAAAGAAAATGACCATTACCAGATCCAGGTTGCCCGGGAACCGATATTAACCCCGGACGATATAAAGCGAAAATACAAAAGCATTGAATCGAAAGAATTACACCCCCGTCTTCGCAGGGTCCTATATGCTTGCGGGGGAATACATGACTCGTCTAATCCCGATATCCTAAAATTATTGGTCAATGTCGGAGACTCGGATACGTACAAGTTTGAGATCTCGATCAAGGAACTCAAAAAAGGCTTGTTCCCAAAAGAATAATCCTGATCAAAACCAACCTGTTCCGCTCTGTATTTTTCTACCAATCCCGATATACTAACAGTATGTTTGAGCGTAAAACAAAGAGGCAAAAATGACTGATTGGATACGATTAGATAGCACACTGGCGCTTCCTCATGTCGATCCGAAGCAGTTCTTCGCCAACGAGAAACGAATCCCGAAACTCCACCAAGCCCTACATCAAAAGACCCTTCCGGGCAATGAATTCCTGGGTTGGTTGGAGCTTCCGGAAAAAACCGATCCTGCCAAAGTTCAGGGCATCGTAGATCTCGCTGATGATCTTCGATCCTGTTCCGAGTGCTTTCTCCACCTGGGTATCGGAGGATCTTACCTGGGCTCCCGATCGGCGATCGAATTCTACCAAGCCTTTCAACCCAAAACTGCCCACACGCTGACTATCCACTATGCCGGTATCGATCTGAGTCCGGCCAGTTATTACCGCTTGTTTCAATCCCTGGAAGACCGCGAAATCTGCCTGAATGTGATCTCCAAATCAGGATCCACCCTGGAAACCTCCGTCGCCTTCCAATTGTGCCTGGATTATATGAAGAAACGGTATTCTGCAAAAGAGCTGAAAAAACGTATCGTCGTCACGACCGATCCCGAACGGGGCGCCTTGTTACATCTTGCCAAAGAAGCCGGGTACCGGACGTTACCGGTCAATCCCGATATCGGAGGCAGGTACTCAGTCCTGACTGCGGTTGGATTATTCCCGATGGCGATGATGGGTCTTCCCGTTCAAACCTTACTCGACGGTGCCAGACTTGCACAAGAAAACCTGCTGAAGCCGAGTAACCCGGCAAATGCCTATGCTCTGATACAACAATCCTTACCGAGTCACAAGATTATGATTGAAGCCTTGGCTTCGTTTGAACCAGCCCTGGATTACTTCACAGAATGGTGGAAACAGCTATTCGGGGAGAGCCTCGGAAAAGAAGGAAAAGGACTTTTTCCCGCAGGGATCCACTATTCTACCGATTTGCACTCCTTAGGCCAGTACTTGCAGGAGGGAAGAAGAACTATCCTGGAAACTTTCCTGACAATTGACTCCTTACCCAAACACCTCTCCCAATTGAGCCAGCCGGTCACAAACACCACCCTTACTAAACTGAACGAACAAGCTTGGAAAGCTACCATGGCAGCGCATTCTGACGGTGGGTTGCCCTGTCTGTCTCTGCAAATGAGAGACACCACCCTGTTTACCTTGGGATACCTATACTACTTCATGATGAAAGCCTGTGCGATGAGTGGCTATCTCCTGGGAGTGAATCCTTTCAACCAACCGGGGGTGGAAAAGTACAAATCCTACATGCGCAATCAGCAATAACACAACAAAAAACCGATCAGCAAATTTTCTCCACCTGTTTTTTTGACAAGGGGCCACCAAAGTAAAAAACGAATCTTATCGGTTCTGATTATATTTTATTGTTTTATTATATAATTTTATATATACTTTCTTTAAACTTAACGCTTTAAATCATCCCCTTTTTGCGGTATACCAATATTGATTTTAACAAAAAATCTCGATTAAGGAGCCTTATATGATCAAGATTGATTCTGTTGCATCCTATTTACTGAATGATGTATCGGGATAAAAACTGGAAGGATTGGGAGTGGCATATTCGCAACAGAATACGCTCCATTGATCAATTTGAAGCGATTACAGGCATCTTATTTTCACCTGAAGAAAAAGCAAGTCTAAACAAGACCATTTCGCATTTTCCAATGGCGATCACTCCCTATTTTGCATCGTTGATTGACACCCATAATCCAATAGACGATCCCATCTTCAAGCAATGCTTTCCCTCTGTGGATGAGCTTCTTACAGAATCTTTCGAGATGAATGATCCGTTACATGAAGACTTAGACAGCCCCATTGCCTGTATAACCCATCGGTACCCTGACAGAGTGCTTTTCTTGGTTTGTAATTATTGTGCAATGTATTGCAGACACTGCACCCGAAAAAGAAGAGTGGGAGATGTTGACTATGCCATCAATACAACAGAGATTAATCAAGCAATCGATTATATCAGGAACCATCAAGAGATACGTGATGTACTACTGTCCGGAGGAGATCCGTTCATGCTCCCAACTCAAATCTTAGAAAAAATCCTGTCCATGTTAAGGTCTATAGAACATGTAGAGATCATTCGCATTGGATCGCGCATGCCTGTTGTATTACCCTATCGAATTACAGACGAATTGGTTGAAATGTTAAAAAAGTATCATCCATTATGGATAAATACCCAGTTCAATCACCCAAGAGAGTTAACAAAAGCCTCTAAAAAATAAATTGGGACAGTCCCAATTTATTTTTTCCCAAATAGCCGTTTGCAACGTGTTCATTGCGTTATCTCTCCAACACACTCCTCAAGGAATGATAACAATTTTAGCAGGTCCTTCCTGACTAAAAAATACATCCGGGATACGTCTTCGGACAAGTAAGAAGATTGATCTATTTTTTTGCCAGGGGGACTTTTGCTCCAAAATTTTTTTTTGATATTGGCAGAGATATTGTATACTTGCAGTATGAAACCAGAGCAGGTTGTTGTGGATTGGTTATACGGATACGAGACTCCCAATGAAATAGAGGGGGTACCGGTTGCTTTCAGCACACCACATAATATGATGCGTGCCCCCAGGAACACGGAAATACATAATACCCAGATTAACTACATCACCCGATCCAAAGATTTTTCTTCCATAGAAGAAATCAATGCTTTTCTCAACCCCATCATGCTGAATCCCAATAACATGTACAAAGCCCTTGATGAAGCCAATCTTAGTGAAGAAGAAATAGATCACCTCGCCTATTTGGAAATTATTAACGAAGCTTATCAATCTACAGGAGAAAGAGCGATGCGTCTGGTGTTACAATCCCTTTTGTACTCTCATAAACCTATTGATGCTTATCTCTGGATAGCCAATCACCTTTCCAAGACTCCCGAAGAGATTTTTCAGATGCTCTCCATGGCTGTCGAAACCGCAGAATTGACGCTTGATAAGAAAAAACGAAAAAGTGAGATGGGACAATTTTGGAATTGCCATGAATTCAGACCTTTCATGCGTGCAAAAGCCAACTTAGCAGATTTCTTGTACTCTTATAATACTTCCCAGGAAGACATTCAACAAGCAATCGAAACGATGGAGACACTATTGGAATACGACTTACAAGACCACATGGGTATACGGTTTCTCCTGATGGGAATTTATTCCTTTCATGAGGTTTTTGACAAAATGGATGCATTGTATCAACGTTTTCCCATTGATCACCAAAATCCGCTCTTCCTCTATCCAATGGCGTATAAACAATATTTCACTTTGGGTCCTTCCCATGAATCCACAAAATCCTTTCTTTCTGACGCAATCCAAAAAAATCCCTACGTGATCACTCTTGTCCTGGACAATGAGAATATTCCGAGTTACGAAGGTTCGTTCTACCATAAACACTCCCTGGAGGAGGCGTTTTATTTCTTCAATACCAATTATGATTACTTCGAACCGGACGACAAAATGCTGCTTTGGCTAACGGAAGCTTTTCAGACCTATATGAAATCTCAGCAGGAAGGTTTCTCATGAGTCAATTTACCCTACACCACCTGATCACCACCCCTCCGTTCTTGTTCAAGAAGTACGAAGACATTGAATTGTCAAAGGGAGAACAGCTGATTGAACAAGGTTGGGAAATGAATACCAGGACTTCTCTTGAATATTTACTACGGTCTCTTTACGAGGAGACTACACTAATCCATCACCGGCTTTATTACTTGATACATTACGCCAAAACACAGGACGAAAAAATACGATGCCTGGCAGCCAATCTTGATGACTTAGAGCTTCTGATGAAGCAAGATAAAAAAAACAAAAAACTGTATAGTTTGCTGATCGCCTTCCAGTCCCTATTCTTGGCGGAAGTATTTTGGGAAGAGGAATTTACCAGACACAATGCTGAGGAACTCTGGCGTTGTACGTACAATGAGGAAAATGATTTTACTGATATTGCCGGCCTTCCGGCAGTAGTCATGAACCGAATCCCCCTATTTAAAAAAACCAAAAAAGCTTTCACAGAGAGACTTTTCTCACTCCCCGATGACTCCGCACTTTTTACCTATGCGAAAGCTTTGAGCCTGTACTCGAAGGACTCCCAATCCAAAAAAGCCAAAGAAATGCTTGCTTTGTCTCTCCAACTCAATCCCAATGTGCCCGAATTTATCCTGACCAAAAAACGGATACCCAAAAACCCAGTGGATGAGATTGAGCCTGGTCAAATCAGTGAAGCCAAGTACATCGGTTATCTCTCGGGAGAATCCTGGTGGTCGGTTAAAGGAGCAATAGACTTTCTTAAGTTGGCTTCAGGTTAACCTCAAAGGCTTAACAACTTCTTTAAGTGACACTCCACTTGGTGTAATAGGGGTGTATCAACAGATCCGATTCTCCTGATGGCTCGTTCGGCAGAATTCACTATCAGTACAAACTTTTCGCCAAGAGAACCCCCCCCCCAAAAAAAAATATTTTTGGGACAGTCCCAATTTATTTTTTTGGATAGTTGACCCTTCTTCTGTCCGGTTTGTAGTTTTTTACTTCAGATAACTCTGCTACAATAAGACCATTGTTTGAATATTGGTTAAGAAACCTCTGAGTCCGAATCAGCTAAAGTGGCTACACCATGCTGCCGGACCGTTAGGGTATAAAGGGAAACTTTTATGCCTCCCTTGTTTGGAAAGGAGGAAGTATGGTAAGTACTGGTATATGGTGTTTTATTTTCTATGATTGATTTCTTCTTTTTTCCCTGTTTTTCCTTTAAACAAGATTAAACTTAGGAGTCACGAATGAATAATGCTTTGTATGAATTTCAAAGACCGGTTAATGAACCAATTAAATCCTATTTAAAAGGTTCTGAAGAAAGAAAATTACTTGAAAAAGAGTTAGAAAGACAATTGCATGAATCCGTTGATATTCCCTTAATTATTGGAGGGAAAGAGGTAAGGACCGGAAATACTATCCCGGTGATTTGCCCCCATGATCATCATCATATCTTGGGGCACTGTCATGTGGCATCAGAAAAAGAAGTCACAATGGCTATCGATGCCTCTCAAAAAGCAAAAATAGACTGGATGACGCTGTCCTGGGTAGAAAGGGGGTCCATTCTATTAAAAGCAGCTGAATTAATATCCACAAAATACCGATATCTATTGAATTCAGCTACTATGCTGGGGCAAAGTAAAAATTGCTTTCAAGCTGAAATCGATTCTGCATGTGAAGTGATTGATTTCTTGCGGTTTAACACTTTCTTTGCTTCCCAGATTTATAGTGATCAACCTGTTTCCGACAGAGGCATGGTGAACCGTTTAGAATACAGACCATTGGAAGGATTTATACTGACTGTGTCGCCTTTTAACTTTACTGCCATTGCCATGAATTTAAATCTTTCTGTTATCCTCATGGGAAATACCACCGTGTGGAAACCATCCTCCACCTCTTTGTTCTCAAATTATTACCTTATGAAAATATTGATGGAAGCAGGAATGCCTGAGGGTGTGATTAATTTTATCCCTTGCAGCAGCGCCTCTTTGCAGAATACCGTTCTATGCCACCGGGATTTAGCTGGAATTCACTTCACAGGATCCAGCAATACGTTCAATCATATCTGGCAACAAACAAGCGCCAACCTTGCCCAATATAAATCCTATCCAAAATTGGTTGGAGAAACCGGGGGCAAGGATTTCATTTTTGCTCATGCCTCTGCGAATCCAAGAGAATTGGCAACTGCCATTGTTCGAGGCGCTTTTGAATACCAGGGACAAAAATGCTCTGCTGCTTCCAGGAGCTACATACCCGCTTCTATCTGGCAGGAAACAAAAAAATACGTGCTTGAGATGATTGCTGAGATAAAAGTGGGCGATGTCACTGATTTTTCAACCTTTATGAATGCAGTCATTGATGAAAAGTCTTTTAATAACATCATGGGCTATATCGAAAAAACCAAGCAAAGTAACGAGGCAACCATAGTAGTTGGTGGAAAAGGATCCAAAGAACAAGGGTATTTTGTTGAGCCTACCGTCATTGTAGCTGAAAATCCCCATTATATTACCATGGAGGAAGAAATTTTTGGCCCGGTTATGAGTATTTTTGTCTATCCTGATAAACAATACGAGGAAACATTAAAGATATGTGATCAAACCTCACCCTATGCGTTAACAGGCTCCATTTTCTCAAATGATAAATACGCCATGGTGACAGCTTGCAGAATACTACGCTACGCAGCAGGCAATTTCTACATCAACGACAAACCAACTGGCGCGATGGTCGGCCAACAACCGTTTGGAGGCGCCAGAGGCTCTGGCACCAACGATAAATCAGGAAGCTACCTGAACCTTTTACGGTGGGTGAGTCCAAGGACAATTAAAGAAACCCTCATCCCCCCAACTCATCATCTCTATCCCTATATGGACTAGCAGTTTCCCTATTTTCTCCAAGGGGACATGTCCCAAACCAAAAAAATAAATTGGGACTGTCCCAATTTATTTTTTTGGTTTCTTTCCCCATTTATTTTTTCAATATTGAAATATAGTTTGAATAAGGAATAATTAAGAAATGGTAATTTTGCATTTGGTTTGGTTAGAAAATAGTTTTTATACCTGGGCTGAAACAGCGGAAATAGAAGCTGTCGAGACGCCATTTCATCCGTTTGCTTTATCGGGAGAAGACCTCTCCCTTTGGTTAGAAGGCATACTTGACTTCCCCATATCATCAGAGGATACAACCATTCTAACCGGATATCTGCCCTCGATTCAAAATACACCCATCCCCTCGCCAAGACTGACCGGCTTAATAGATATTCCGGAGGGAAATCCTTCCCTTCAAGCATGTAAGATCCCTTGTTATCCTCTTCAGTTCGAGGAATTGCTCACCCTTTTCGGGATGACAGCTATCTCGCCCATATTAGGGGATGAGATCTATGCCGGAGAAGACTTACTTTTCTGGCTCAAGATTTACCAATGGTGTCAACAATTGATTGCGAATCAAGGTTATTATCCCACTATAATTCAAAAAGAAGGTCAATTTTTTGCACAATGGAATACTTATTTTGAGGATACAGCAGAAGAAGTGCTTGCCCAATTTAGCCAGATCATGCCCTCTGCCGCCGCTTGTCTCAGTAAAGACCGGAAAGAACCCATCCTTCCCCTCTCAACATCGTTGCGCGAGAGTATTACTTATCTGGTAGATCAGTGGTTGCGCTACCATGCAACTCCCATTTACGAAAACGATACACCTCCAAATGCCCAAGCGGAATGGTTGAGAGCCCTCACATCAAGACATTCGGAACTGAATGCTGCTTCCTATGATATCCCCAAACTGAATAAACAAATAAAAACTTGGCAATATACCTTCCTGATACAAAACACTCTCCCGGTTCGCCTTCTTCTGCAAGTCAGTGAACCAGAGGGAAAAACGAACGAATGGCCTGTCTCATTTTTGCTTCAATCAAAGCAGGATCCCAGTCTCATGATTCCCTTTGCAGAGATTTGGGATTCCCCCCGCAAAATTGCGCAATTATTCAAATTATCAGATGCTAAATTGACAGAAATCGTATATTACTTGTTGGGTAGCATCAGTCCTATTCTGGAAGATTTGTTTCCCCTGTTTCAGGAAGAAAAACCTTTCGGCATTCTATGTTCATCTGCTAATATATACGAGATCTTTACACACAGGGCTTCTTTACTCGCCTCTGCGGGTGTAACCGTTTTATTTCCCGCAAACTGGACCAATCCGCAAAAAAACCTGAAAGTGGTTGCTAAAGTCAAATCGTTTTCAGATTCTTCAGGCTTCTTTTCATTGGATCGTCTGGTCAGCTTCGACTGGAAAGTCTCCATTGGAGATCACACGCTAACACAAAAAGAGCTGAACGAGTTGATCAAGCGAAAAATCCCTCTTGTCCGAATCAAAGGGCAATGGGTTATCCTTGACCAAAACATACTTCAAAACACGCTTGACAAGTTAATGAAGCCGGATCAACAGGGTAAACTCAAAGATCTCCTGCAGCAAAGCATGGGAGGCCTGCAAAAACAAGACACTTTACCGATAGAAATCACATTTGGAAAAGGATTTGAAGTGATTACCTCCATCCTGGACCGGTCTTGCCAAGATCGCGCCATTACTCTGCCCAACCAACTCGATAAGGTGTTGCGACATTATCAAATCAAAGGTGTGGCGTGGCTTTGGTCGTTAAAACACGCAACCTTGAATCCATGTCTTGCCGATGATATGGGACTGGGTAAGACTCTCCAAATACTGACCTTCCTGGCGAAAGAAAAATCCGAAAAAACCGTGAACCCCTCTCTTTTAATATGCCCGACGGCCGTACTGGAAAACTGGAGACAAGAGTCTGCCCGGTTTACTCCTTCCCTCTCCCTCTATATCCATCACGGCACAAACCGTCTTCATGGGGCCAAACTAACCAAAGAGACACAAAAACACGATTTAATCATTACAAGTTACGCGTTGGCTCTCCGAGACCTACAAGATTTGCAAAAATCATCGTGGAACAACCTGATTCTGGATGAAGCACAGAATATTAAAAATCCTCAATCCAAGCAGACCAAAGCCATCAAATCTTTACCATCCCAATTTCGGGTCGCTTTAACCGGTACTCCCATTGAAAATCACGTGGGGGATTTATGGTCTCTGTTTGATTTTTTACAGCCTGGCTGGCTTGGAACAGCTGATCAGTTTCAACATTCTTTTTATAAACCCATCCAGACTTATGGAAACCAACAGCAAATCAAAACCCTAAAACAATTGACCGATCCTTTTATCTTGCGAAGAGTCAAAACTGATCCTACCATTGTTCCCGATTTGCCAGAAAAAATCGAAAGCAAAGAATATTGCTTACTCACCAAAGAACAAGTTACCCTCTACGAATCCTGCCTAGCCAAATCCATGGAAGATATCGAAACAGCAGAGGGAATATCCCGAAAAGGAAAAATTCTCACCCTAATCCTCCATCTGAAACAGATATGCAATCATCCCGCCCATTATCTAAAAGAATCCAAAACTTTTGATTACCACCGTTCAGGTAAGTTGAAACGTCTCTGGGAACTCTTAACCGAAATAATTCTCAAAAAAGAAAAAGCCCTGCTTTTTACCCAATATACCGAAATGGGTGAATTGATCCAACCCATGTTACAGCAGACTATTTCTACCCATACCCTCTTCTATCATGGAGGCTTACCCCGAAAAAAGCGCGATACTATCTTGCAACAATTTAAAGAAGATCCGCGTTTTTCAATTCTGATTCTCTCGCTCAAAGCAGGAGGGACCGGATTAAACCTGATGAATGCCAATCATGTATTCCATATCGATCGATGGTGGAATCCGGCGGTAGAAAATCAAGCCACAGACAGAGCATTTCGTATTGGTCAAAAGAAAAATGTTCAGGTTCACAAATTGATCTGTTCAGGCACCATTGAAGAAGCGATGGATCAACTTTTGGAGAAAAAATCTTCAATCGCTGATCAGATCATTGGGACCATAGAGAGCTTGATCACGGAGCTGTCAACCCAAGAATTGAAATCCCTGCTTGTGCTACGAAAGGAGTCCATCGATGAGGGGTAATTGGGATTTCGTGTCGAGATGGATGGAAACCAAACCAAAACAAGTCGAGCATGGTATCAAAGCGATCCACCAGAAAGGTCAGTTTTGTGAGGAATGGTGGGGGAAAAGATGGATGGAAATTATTGAATCATACCACCTTGGAGAGCGTTTGGCCCGTGGTAAAAGGTATGCAAGAACCGGACAGGTCATAGAAATCAATTTTATGCCAGGCAAAATCAAAGCTTCCGTTCAAGGATCCCAGCATAATCCCTATCAAGTGGAAATTTCAGTCAAAATCTGGACAAAAAAAGAGTGGGACCTTTTTTTCACCTTCATCAAGTCCGATCCGCTTTTATTAAGCCAGATGATATCAGGAAAACTAACTCCTGATCTGGAAAAAAAGCTATATTCCCGAGGAATCAATCTTTTCCCAGTAAAATATACCGATTTCACCACTGATTGTTCATGCCCTGACTGGTCGAATCCTTGTAAACATGTAGCGGCCGTTTTCTTTCTCATTACCGAATATTTGGATAAAAATCCCCTGATTTTATTTGAAATGAGAGGCAAAGACCAATCCGAAATCATTGAGAACCTGTTGCCTACCAATTCAGAAAAGGAATTGATACCCACCAAAAGTGTTGTGAACAGCAAAGAATGTCCTTTGTCAGTGGAGCGGTTTTGGGAAAGTGACCAAGATATCCAAGATCCAATCTACTACACAAAACAGATGGAATTTGATGCTCTCCTGATTCATCAAATGGGATCCTTTCCCTTATGGCAAGCAAATGATGACTTTTTTGGTTGGTGGGAGAGTTTGTATCAACAAAATTCAAGGAAAGTCATTGAGGAAATCGAAAAATAATAAATTGGGACAGTCCCAAAATATTTTTTTAAAGGAAGGTAAATGAATATGCAACCTATCAAAAAAAATGAAGTAACCAAGGTAATCGAGAACTTTCACATCTTTTGCGAGTATGTGAAAACACACCCTACCTACCTTACCACCAATCTCCAAGAGCTTGGAAAAAAAGATTGTTTCGAGATCAACCGATTACTACAATATCCCAGAACTTTTGATGCACCCAAATATCTGATGACATCCTATCCAACAATAGCCATGTATTTCCAACTGGTTCACAATCTGGGAATCTTTGAATTCAAGTCGTATCGAAAAGGAAAACACAAAGGCAAGATCCAGCTGATCCCTACGAATCTATATAACATTTTTTTTAAAATGGAAGATTTGACGAAGTACATCGTTTTATTTTGGGGATACTGGGTTAATTCCATTTTTCAGTATTTGTACAAAGACACATTATTTTTTGATGGTGTGGAAGATATCTTGACCCAAGGAATAGAATCAATCAAGGAGGCAAAGCCAAATGTAAAGTTAGCGATTGATTTTGATCCTGAGAACCCACGTAATTCAAGCGATTTGCCCTATTCTTTTTGGTTTTTGCACTACGGTACTTCCATTCATCATTTGCGTGATTTTGGTTTTTGGGAGTACGAAGAAGCGTTTAGCCGTAAATTCTATGCCTCTACACGAGAAATTCATGTTCAATCTATCACCCCCTCACCTCTCGGAATCGCAATGATGAAATGCTGTAGGAAATTCCCCTTGCCAATTTGCAATCGCTATTACAAAGAATCCCAATGGCTACAGAATAAAGACCTACTCCAGCCCACTCATCATTATGCCACCAGTTTTGCTGAAGCATTTGAACCTTTATTTCCAGGACTGATTCCCCTCGGTTTGAATGAGCCAGTTCATAATAAAGAAAAAAATTCGAAAAAGAAAGGTTACAAAACCATGAGCGAGAAAATCGGCACCGTCTCGATTAAAGTATCACTTCAAAAATCCTACCGTGTGATAAAAATCTCCTTTCACCACACCCTGGAAGATCTGCACTTAGCCATCCAGAGTGCTTTTAATTTCGACAACGACCATTTGTACGCGTTCCATATGGACGGAGACGTAACCTCCCGATATGATGTTTATTGGGGAGGCTACGACGAAGCGCCCTTCGCATCGGACACTCTAATCCAGCAGTTTAATTGGGCTGTGGGGCAAATATTTATTTACCATTTTGATTTTGGTGACGATTGGTTTTTCAAATGTCAAGTAGTGGAAGTCAACCCGGATGAATTAATGAATGGTTATCCCATCATAGTGAAAGCTAAAGGGGAGCCGCCCGAACAGTATCCAATGGAAGAGGAGGAAGCCTAAAAATATTCATTTTTTACTTGATAATCCTGGTCAAGCAAAGAAGCAATCTTCTCTATAAAGGATAAATACAAGTTAAATTTCCTTTTTAATTTATCTTTTTTCTCACGATTTCGCTTTTCGAAACCTTGCTGATCTTCCTTGGTCAAATCATACCACCAACTAATCAAGGCTTCCTAATAGAAAGTAGCTTTTTCAAAAAACCTACGACTTTTTTTTTAAAAAAGCTTGCTTTGCAAAACAATCCGGATAAAATAATAAGCAGAAAACCTTACCACCAGAAATGGATGGAAGAGTTTGTGGGCCACCCTCTTGGTAGACTTATGATAACGAAACACGAGTTTTCTCGAGTGGAGTATATCGCCTTTAAGCTACCTGTATGAGGGTGGTCTCTTTTTTTTATCCCCAAATAGCCTTCTGCAACGTATTCATTGCTTTATCTCTCTAACACACTCCTCATAGAATTATGGAATTCAACCTTCTTTATTCAGTATAGCGAGAGGATTCATCAAATTTTTTGGCCAGCAGCCAGGAGACATGCCCCCAAAGTAAAAAGTTATTTTTTAATCCAACATAGACAGCCATAATGTTTCGGATTCAATCAACCGATCTGACACTATTTTGAGGAAGGACCTATAATTCATCGTTGTATGAGCCAAATCAAGCACATCGTAGTATTCAGCCCGATTTTCTTTCTTAATCATCACAGGAGTGTACCCATTCTTTAAAAGTTCTAAGTTTAACAGTAGTCTCGCTGTTATTCCGTTTCCGTCAATAACCGGATGATGGTCCCGATACGGTTCTTAGCGGATATCTGGCAAATGCAAATCCAATGGGAATCCTCTGACCAAGTAATCGCCATCCTATTCCCCTAAAAACAATTTTTTGATTAATACCATATTCTAACTATAATTAGCAAATATAGATTTAATTGCGAATTAGGAGAAATCCAACGAGAGATTTGTTGTTAAAACACAACCAGCACTGGGCGGGAAAAATGCCAGATTCTGGCATTAAGAGAGATATTACATCATCATTAATCCCTGCATTACACATTCACCCTATTATAGTCATTACCGGAGCCAGGCGATCCGGAAAATCTTACCTATTCAGACAGTTAATCTCTCATCTGGTAGAAAACGACATTCCCCCAGTCAACATTTTATTCATTAATTTTGAAGATCCCTATTTTACTCTCCATAGAAACAGTGTCGACCTACTAGATAAAATCATGCATGAATATAAAATACAAAAAAATCCGATGGGGAAAATATATTGTTTCTTCGATGAAATTCAAAACATCCCAAACTGGAATCTTTGGGTACGAGAGGTATATGACAGAGACGATACTGTGAAATTTCTATTGACTGGATCGAACTCTGAAATGTTATCGATTGATCTCGCGACTCACTTGACAGGGAGAATTATTGCTTTTGAGAATTTCCCCTTTTCATTTCAAGAGTATGTTCTTTCCCTGCCTAATCTTCCCCTTCCCCACCCTATCACCTATGAAAATGCTTTTCCTTACCAGGAAACCATCATACATCTGCTGGAAGAAAGAATGCAAAAGGGGTTATTTCCTGAATTGATTAAGATGGAGAACTTTGAACTCGAGAAAGAGATGCTCAATCAGTACTTTCAGAACGTATTGTTTAAAGATATCATACCCCGGTTTTCAATCAGAAACAGCAAAACAATCGAACAACTTGCTTATTATTGTTCCAACACCTTTGCCACCCGCTATTCCTTTAGAAATCTGGCGAAAGCTGTATCCAGCAATGAAAACACAGTTAAAGAGTACTTATCTTATCTTGAAAGAGCCTACCTGTTCTTTTCGGTGGAGCCATTTGAATATTCTTTCAAACGACAAATCAGATATGACAAAAAATTGTATATCGCGGACAATGGTCTTCGTAATGCCACCAGCAGTTCATTCTCACCGGATTATGGCAGAGCAGCTGAAAATATGGTGTTTACCCATCTCAGAAGAGAATCAAAAACAATATATTTCTGGCAGGATCCAAAAACAGGAAAAGAGATTGATTTTATTGTCAAAAAGAAAACCGGCTATCATCTGCTAAATATCTCTTATACAGACAACCTCCATGAAAGAGAGTGGGATACATTTTCGATTTTTCTCAATAACTCAAACCTGCAGGAAACCCAATTCACAGTCATTTCCAGAAACCGATACGAAACCATTATTCATGACGGGATTCAAATCCAAATCGTTCCGTTATGGTTATGGTTATTAACACAATGATCATCCACCTTTTTTGAACTCAATATTATTTAGTGGAGAGTCCCCTAAAGCAAAAAATACACCCAACTCCTCACGAATAACAGCGTAATGGCCCATAAAATACAAAAATCCCGCAAGGATCATAAAAATCCCTGCGGGCATAGAAAAACCATCTCAAAAAAAAATATATTGGGACAGTCCCAATTTATTTTCTGTTAAACGGCGTTGTAGTAGTAGTAGAATGCAGTATTGACATATAGTCTACTTTAGTATAGACTACTTTAGAGTATACTGTTGGAGGTTGATATGAAATTTATTGACAGAGAAAGAGAAATTAGCTCATTAGAAAAATTTTGGTTAAAAAGTGATCCACAACTTTTTGTAATATATGGTAAAAGACGCGTAGGAAAAACGGAGTTAATTAAACAATTTATTAAAAATAAACCTTATATATATTTTCTTTCACAAAAGATTAGCGAACATGAAAATCTAAAAACACTTAGCATGCTTGTAGGAGAATATTTCGATGATGATCTTTTAAAAGCAAGAAGCTATGATAGCTGGCAAATGTTTTTTAAATATCTTGAAAAACATATAAAAGAAAAACTGATTTTTGTAATAGATGAATTTCCCTATCTTGCAGATGTAAATAAGGGTATTTCTTCTATATTTCAGGCAGGATGGGATGAATATTTAAAACATATTCCTATTTTTTTAATACTTTGTGGTTCAAGCATTGCAATGATGGAAAGCGAAATTTTATCTCATAAAGCACCTCTTTTTGGTAGAAGAACAGGGCAAATGTATCTTAAATCCTTTAACTTTAAACAAGCATCTATGTTCTTTCCTGATT
>JAJFUD010000028.1 GCA_021372585.1 bacterium | reverse complement strand
ATTCGGGTGATCAAATAGAGCATAACCTGAATCAAATAGAGCAGAACCTGAATGTAGGGGACAGCTGTGTACCGGAATTAGCATCCTCTGGTCTTGGATTAATACCCCCGATAAACCATCAGAATGATCAATGCTATTTGGCGTATATAAATCAATATGGTGAAATTTACCTAACTCTTGATTTACCCAACGGAGGAAGTGTTAGAATTGTTTTTGGCAGGGGATATCTAGATAGGGATAAAGGAGTGGTGTTTACTGAACAATACACCCCGGATGAAATGATTATTACTGGAGATGCGAGAGCTTTTTTTTTCAATCCTCTTCTAAACGATTTTATTAAAGGCATTAGAGACGGATTAAGAGCTTTATGGAATGACGGTGTGAGAGATTTTTTTGATTACATGAGAGCGATAGATAATGCCAATTCAATGATAAAGGAAGGATATTTTGGTTCGTTCAGAGGAATCTCTTTGGAAAGTGATGAAAAAGATGCAACTACTTTCATGAAACATGCTATTATTGGTGGGTATATCGCTACGAAGATGCAAAAGTATGATGATAATGCTTATAATCAATATGATACTATAATCGGTTTCTGGGTTAGTTTTTGGATGGAACAAAGTGGAATCCAAATGAAAATCATGCCTGGTTATTCGGGCGTGCCAAAAGAAACGGAATCATCTTGTTTAATTGATTTAGCAAATATCGTTAAAGCAATGATATTACAAGAGAGTCATTTTGGAAAGGGCAAAGATGATATAAATAAACCTGATAATGATGGAATGATAGGCCTCATGCAAGTATACAAGAATAGAAGTGGATGGGATTTTATTACAAGTGATTATGCAAAATATGGAAAAGAATTAAATTTTAATGAATATACTGATGAAAAAGGACATGAAACAAAAAATAAAAAAGCTTTAAATCCTTTTAATAATATTGGAATTGGTGTAGGACATCTTTATGCCAAACTTACAGGATCTGAAAAAACGTATAAGTATAGTACAGGCGAAAGAGGTGCACCAACGCTAAAACAATGGTTAGATGCCGCTGGTCATTATAATGGATCTGGTCCATCAGGGAGTTATAGACAAAATATTGCTAGCATTATATTTAAAGGAATTGATAATAGAGAAGGGTGTAAAAACCCTATGACACCAGAATATATCCTAGAATATTATTTATATCGTTGAGATAAAAAGAAGGGAGAGAAAATGAAAAACACTGACTTTTTACGAATAGAAAAGATTTGGCTAGTTGCTTTATTTCTTGCTTTATCGTCTTGTTATTCAGGAAATGTGCAAAACTTTTTTTCTTGGAAAAAGCCAGTAACTAATTCTTGGTTTTCAAGATACACTATTGACAATGGTATCTTGTATTGCACAAATAATGATATCTGGTTGGGTATTGATATAGATAATGACGATGAGATATTGAAAGAATCAAAAGTTGAAACAATTGCTTTGGTACAAAAAGATTTGGTTATTTATTACACATATGATGAACAAAAGAACAAAGAGGATTTATTTTTGGCTGCCTATAACAAGCGAACCAAACAAACCGTTTGGCGCCACCAGATGGTGCAACCGAGAAGCGGTGCTATCGCGTTATATAATGATTTAGTTCTGTATGGCTCTTATGAAGGCTTTATTTATGCAATCCAGATTGATAATGGCCAGGTTCGATGGCGGTTTTCATTTCAAGAAGCCATAGGCGATCATTATTATCAACATAACGATGAAGTGCTGAAGTATTACCTGGAAAAAGGAGATACGATCAGTCTGTCTTCCGATTTATTTGTATATCAGGACATGTTGTTTTGTTATTATGACGGTGAAAAAACAAATTATTTTCCCGACAATGATGGCTTGTTATATGCCATCAACCTAACAACGCACTCGCTGCAGTGGAGTGTACTAACTCCCTGGCCTATCATTAGTGATCTATATTTTGCAAAAAATACCAATAATCAGGATGCTGTTTTCTTTAGTACTGCAGACGGAAAGATATACGATGTCGAAATTGCATCCGGTAACGCAAAATGCAGTGTGGTTATGAAAATTAAAGAAAAATCTTATCCCTTTACGGGCAATCTAATAGGGGTAACCCAAAATCAGTTTCTATATCTGTATGAATATAGAATTGTTATGGCAATTCCAAAAGACAACCTATTCGGTGTCGCCTGGGAAATAGATTTATCAAAACTTGGATCGGAGTTATCTCGGTTTAGCTTTTTTTATCTCTACCACCTAGTCGTGACTCCTGAATTGTCAACTACCTTTTTTTATGACTTTCTTGTATTGAAAAATGAAACTGATACTATTTTTTGCCTAGATTGTTCGACAGGTCAACTGGTATTTGAGTGGAAAAGTGTTAACGAAGCAGATAGTGGATGGAATTCTGTTGTGCAATATCAGAACAATGTCATAGCTTCTGATGAAAAAGGGATTTATGTACTTGATTTAGAGAGGGTGATTAGTACGTGGTTAAAGAAAAAGGAAACTATCCAGCTTCATATGGAGTCAATTAAAAAATGAAGTTACAAATTTATTGGAAAAGAATCATACAATTTAGTTCAACACTAGACAAAACTGAATCATCTAGGTGTATCCAAGGATGTCTAAGAAGAATATGAATTATTTCTTTGACGTAACAACCGACTGTCTCAGCGAATCTTGACGATTTCTTCGGATACGACCGATACCTATGTATACAATATCGCTGATCAGCTGATTTCCCGGGAAAAACGCCATACGGCGAACCAACAGCTGATTGAGAGTTTCTCCTATACTTACGACAGCCTGGGGCAACTTACCCAGCAAACCAAAACCTCTGTCACCCCCTACTACTATATTTTTGACCAAGCCGGGCTGGT
>JAJFUD010000018.1 GCA_021372585.1 bacterium | reverse complement strand
CAAACTGCGATGTGGTCGCTTTACTAATAAATCGCACAAGCGATTTTCACTTTCACCATTCTTCAATTTTCAAGGTACAAGACAACGGATATCAATTTTATGAATTGAAACAGAATTGTCAAGTGAAAGGGGAAAAAAAGTGAGAGGAGGGGATAAACCCTCCTCCTATCAAGGTCAAAACAACAGTTGGTATGCCCCATCGAGCAATATAGAAAACAATAAAACAATGCACATAATCCAGACAGCAGTTTGAGGTATCCTTTTGTTCATTTGACTCTGGATTTCCTCATTCATCGGGCTTTTATCCCGAAATGGGATCGAAAGAAATCCCAGTCCGATAAAATCGCATTGTATTATCGTTACAGCAACTCCAAAAACAAACGAGGAAAGAAATTGAATCACCCTAAACAAGAAGTTTGTCTTAGGTATTTTGATAAATCCGTCCAGCCATAGCAGTAAAATACCAACCAACACAAAAAAAACGAAATATTTCAGCCACACGCTCAAAACTTTCTTGGTATAACTCACCCACCAGATATTTCGCAGTTGTAAACCAGATTTGTTTAAAAAATAAACCCTGAGAAAAATACCGGCAAGAAAACAGATCACAATGAGGATTATCAACGGAGTGAATACAGCTAATAAATTCATCTTTATTTACAACTCTGTAAGTATTGGTGAATAGAATCAGCGGCTAATCTGCCAGCCCCCATCGCCGTGATAACAGTGGCGGCTCCGGTTACAATATCCCCCCCTGCAAATACACCGGGAATCGAAGTCATCTGTTTATTATCCACTTCGATTTCACCTTTATGATGCGTTTTAAGATCCGGAGTGGTTAACTTAAGAATAGGATTGGGAGTAGTGCCTACAGAAACAATAACTTGATCGATTGGGAGAATAAAATTGGATCCTTCTCTGGGGACAGGTCTTCTTCGTCCTGAAGCGTCCGGTTCACCCAAATCCATCCGCATGCATTCCATCTGGTGAACATAGCCTTGCTCATTTCCTAAATATGCAAGCGGATTCGTCAGCAGTTGAAAGTCAATCCCTTCTTGTTCAGCGTGATGGATTTCTTCCTGCCTGGCAGGCATCTCTTCTCTGCTTCTTCTATAAATGAGATACACATGGTCAGCTCCCATACGCAAAGCAGTTCTGGCGGAATCCAGTGCAACGTTTCCTCCACCGATGACAGCGACATTTTTAGCGGAAAGGATAGGCGTGTCATATTTTGGAAAAAGGAAAGACTTCATCAGATTCGATCTGGTAAGATACTCGTTCGCGGAATAAACACCGGATAAATTCTCACCGGGTATTCCCATGAATTGTGGTAATCCGGCACCGGACCCAATGAATATCGCCTGGAATCCTCTGTCCATTAAATCATTAATCTTCAAACCGGATCCGATTAAACGATTATTATCAAACACAACACCCATTCTTTTCAGGTTTTGGATCTCCACTTCCACGATATCTTTCGGGAGCCGGAATTCGGGAATACCATAAATTAATACCCCGCCTGATTTATGAAACGCTTCAAATACAGTGACATCATAGCCCCATTTGATCAAATCTCCCGCACATGACAATCCTGCGGGACCAGATCCAATAATAGCGACTTTTTTCCCTATTCTTTGATAATGCACTGTTTTCGGTTCGCTGGTTTTATTCTTTTTCATCTCCCAATCTGCGACGAACCGCTCCAATCTTCCGATAGAAACGGACTCCCCAATTTTATTCAAAGAACAGAATTTCTGACATTGCTCTTCTTGTGGACATACTCTTCCAGTTACTAAAGGAAGACAGTTTTTTTCATGAAGAATATCAATGGAACCTTGTAAGTCCCCCTTTTTAATGGCCATGATAAAAGCAGGGATGTCGATACAAACAGGACAGCCTTGCACACAAGGTTTCGTTTTACAATTCAGGCATCTGACTGCTTCTTCCTGGGCTTGTTCCGGAGTGTAACCCAGGGCTACTTCATCAAAATTATTTTTTCTAACATTTGGGTCCTGTTCAGGCATAGGGGTAGCAGTTTTTTTAACGGCCATTTGATCCTCCTAAATAATAATCTAAAGCTATCTTCTCTTCTTTTCTATACATCTGAAGTCGTTGGTTGACTTCGTTAAAATTCACTTCATTGCCATCAAACTCCGGGCCTTCAAAGCAGGTGAATTTTGATTTTTCATTTACCGTACAACGGCAAGCACCGCACATTCCCATTCCGCAGACCATCAATGAATTCAGGCTGACAATCAAGGGGATATTTTTCTCTTTTGTGATTTTGGAAACGTTTTTCATCATAATGAGGGGGCCAATCGCAATGACGCGATCAATTTTCTGATTGGACAAGATTTCTTTCAACGGTTCCGTGACAAAACCGGCTCTCCCGAGTGAACCGTCATCAGTGGTAATAATGAGCTCATCAGACACTTTCTTCATCTTATCTACCCAGAAGAGACCGTCTTTAGACTTCGCACCGACAATACTGATGATATGATTTTGCTCTTTCAGGGCTCGTGTGATGGGAAATACCGGAGCTATACCGACCCCTCCCGCTACCATCAACACATTACCAAACGGCTGAATCAGGGAAGCATGCCCTAAAGGCCCGTTAATGTGTTCTATGACATCACCGACTTTTCTTTTTGCTAAAGCCATGGTGCTTTTTCCAACCTGCTGAAAAACCAGGGTTAATATTCCGTTTTCTTTTGAAAAATCAGCAATTGTCAAAGGTATTCTCTCTCCTTTGGCTTCATTAATGACAATGACGAATTGACCGGGTTTGGCAAATTCAACCACATTGGGCGCATACACTTCCATCATCGTAATAGACTTCGCTAATTCATGCACTTGGATCACTTCATTTTGTTTAAAAGATTTACTCAAAGGATACCCCCCTTAGAAAATAGAAAGAATCTCTCATTAATAGAACGAATTTATTATGATGCTAATGTAATAATTTTTTCCCATTTTGCAATAGTAATTTTTAACTTGTTAAATCCCCATAAATCAGCAATATAATTACGTTTTTTGACATTACGTCAATATTTGATAGACTTAAAACTCGGTGAAGAAAAAAACCTTGGAAAAGGTTAAGAATAAAAGGAGGTTCGTTTCATGTCCGAAAAAGGTTTTAATGCGTTCAAAATGGCACAGCAGCAATTTGACAAAGTTGCTGAATCGTTAGGTTTAGACGATGCAACTTGTGAATTGCTGAGAAATCCGATGCGCGAATATCATTTTTCCATACCGGTGAGAATGGATGACGGTACAGTCAAAGTATTTCAAGGATTCCGTGTTCAGCACAATGATGCAAGAGGACCCTGCAAAGGGGGTATTCGTTTCCACCCGCAGGAAACCATTGATACGGTAAAAGCTTTAGCAACCTGGATGACCTGGAAATGTTCTGTAGTAGATATCCCGTTGGGTGGAGGCAAAGGCGGCATTATCTGCGATCCTCACCAATTGTCTGACAGAGAGCAGGAAGCGCTTTGCCGAGGTTGGGTAAGACAATTAGCCTATAATGTGGGTCCTTTCCAGGACGTTCCTGCCCCGGATGTGATGACAACCGGTCAACATATGCTCTGGATGATGGATGAATATGAGAAAATCCACAATGGCCGATTCCCCGGTTTCATCACCGGTAAGCCTGTTGGCATCGGTGGGTCGTTAGGCCGTACAGAAGCGACAGGATATGGTGTGATTTTTACCCTTCGAGAAGCTCTTCGTGAGATGGGTATCGACATCCAAAAGACCACAGCCTCCTTCCAGGGTTTTGGTAATGTAGCTCAATATGCAGTGAGATTGTATACTGAATATGGCGGGAAAGCTATCTGTGTATCTTGTTGGGATCAGCAAGAGCAGAAATCTTACACATTCAAGAAAGCTGACGGAATCAACCTTGATCAGCTTCTCTCCTTTACGGATAAATTTGGTGGAATCGACAAGAGCAAAGCGACTCAATTTGGTTATGAAGTTCTACCTGGAGACGCTTGGATTGAACAGAATGTGGACATTCTTATTCCTGCCGCTCTGGAGAATCAGATCAATGAATCTACTGTCCGTAAAATTGCTTCCAGCGTCAAAGTGATCGCTGAAGGCGCCAATGGACCCACCACACCTGAAGCTGACGCTGTCATTAAAGAAAAGGGCATCTTTGTCATTCCCGATTTTCTTGCCAATGCCGGCGGAGTGACTTGTAGCTATTTTGAACAGGTTCAGTGCAATATGAATTATTACTGGTCTAAAGAGGAAGTACTTTCAAAGTTAGACCAGAAGATGACTGATGCTTATTTGAAAGTATCCGCTCTGTCCAGAGACAGAAAAGTGTATATGCGCGATGCAGCTTATATGATCGCGATTCAAAGAGTGGCGGACGCTTGCAGACTAAGAGGCTGGGTGTAAACAACCGTCTCTCAACCATAATGAGATTATAAAGAGGGGGGAATCCCCCCTCTTTTTTTTTGTTTTTTTCCACATTTAACTATTCATTTATCTTTGCTATACTGATTTTATGTCATCGATATTTGAGCAAGAATTAGCATTTAAGAAAGATCTTCGGAAATCTTTATCCATTGATGACTATTATTCCTTTAAACTTCGCAAGTTAATGCCTTTTAAAATCCAGAAGCTTCTGGTTATTGCTAGCTTTTACGAGACATTTTTATTGGAAGAAGACGGTCGTTTGGCTGATCTGTTAAATCAATATTTTAAAGAGAGAGATTTCGGTTACATCCCGGTTATATATCAGATTACAACTGAGGCTGAAGCTCTTGAATTACTGAAAACCGACAATTTTGACCTAGTTATTCGAATTCTTCGTTTTGGCGAACTATCTGCTTTAGAGTTTGGAAAAGAACTGAAAACCACTCATCCTGCCATTCCCTATATCATCCTGACCTATGATTCTCCCGAGTTAGAAAAGCTGCTTGAAGCAGAAGGACATCAGTATGTCGATAGATTTTTCCTCTGGAAAGGCGATGGCAGAATTCTCTCCGGTATTATTCAATATGTGGAAGACCTGAAAAATACAGATATCGACATCAATGAGATGCTGGTCCCGGTTATTCTGCTGGTAGAAGATAATATCCATTACTATTCTACTTATATCCCTTTATTATATGAAGAACTTTGGCATCAAACCAACCGTCTGCTGGAGGAGAATCTGACTTTTTCCCAACGTATCTTCCGTCAGAAAGGTCGTCCACGGATACGCCTGGCAAGTACGTTTGAAGAAGCATTAAGTCATTTTTATAAGTATAAGGATCACTTGATTGGCATCTTTACCGATATTCAGTTCCCCCGGTTCGGTAAAATGAATAACACCGCTGGCCTTGATTTTGTTGAGATCATTCGAAAAGAGATGCTGGACATCCCGATCGTTATGCAATCAAGCGACCTGAACCAGATGGAAATAGCCAGGCAGTATAGAGCAAGCTTTATCCATAAACACTCCAGTACTTTGCTCGAGGATTGCCGACGGATCATGATCCGGTATTTTGGATTCGGTGACCTGGTGTTTAAAAATGATAACCAACAAGAAATTGCGCGTATATCCAATATGTACGCTTTTAATTCTACTGTCAGCTCCCTTCCGGCAGAATCTTTATGGATGTACACAAAAAAAGGTATTTTAAAACGATGGTTACTTGCCAGAACAGAATTAGAATTGGCAGACATCATTGAGAAAGAGATTCGGCTAAAAGAGCACAATCCACTCGAATTTAGAAAGAGTCTCTCTAATTGCCTGGTCGATTATGAAGCGCACCGAAATAAAGGTAGTATCGTCAACTACAACCGAATGCTGCAGAAAGAAAAATGGCATTTTTGCAGGTTAGGGTCAGGGTCTTTAGGCGGTAAAGCCAGGGGCTTGGCTTTCATCGATAAGGTATTAGCGTTGAATATGATCCCCAATGAATTTCAGGATATTTCGATCCAAATCCCCAGAACATTAGTCATCGGTACAGATTATTTTGATGACTTTATTAGCAGAAATAAATTAGACAAAATCGCTCTCCAGGAAAATTCAAAAATCCGGATCGTGAATGCTTTCCAGGAAGCTGAGTTGCCGACCATGATGCTGGGTGATCTACGGGATTTTATCCGTCAGGTATCGGTCCCCCTCGCAGTTCGGTCTTCAAGCTTACTGGAAGATGCTCTATACCATCCTTTTGCGGGAATCTATAATACAAAAATGCTGCCCAACAATGAGATGTCACCGGACAAACGATTTATAACATTATGCAACGCGATCAAATTAATATATGCTTCGACCTTTTTTCCGGAAGCCAGGGCATATATCGAATCCGTGAACCACCGCATTGAAGAAGAAAAGATGGCGGTGATTATCCAGGAAGTAGTCGGCACAGAGAAAAACAACCGGTTCTATCCCGAAATTTCCGGAGTGGGCAGATCCTATAATTATTACCCATTCGGGGCTGCTACACCGGAACAAGGAGTGGTGAACCTGGCGCTAGGATTAGGAAAAATTGTGGTAAGCGGTGAGAGATCCCTTCAATTTAGTCCTTATTATCCACGTATCTATCCACAATTCAGTGACACCAAAACAATGCTATCACAGTCCCAATCCTACTTTTACGGAATTAATCTTGCACCCTCTGTATACCATGCAAATGCAGATGAAGATGAGTTTCTGGTTCAATCCACGTTACAGGATGCTGAAATGGACGGATCTCTCGATTTTATTGCTTCTACCTACTCTTATGACAATGACAGATTGCAGGATGGTATTAACTTTAAAGGTCCCCGTGTGATAAATTTTGCCGGCATTCTGAAGCATCAGTTTATCCCTTTATCAAAATTGCTGATTTATCTGTTAGATTTATGCGAAAAAGCGATGGGAACACCGGTCGAGATTGAATTTGCTATAACTTTGCATCCCAACCAGCCCATTAAAGCAGAATTCGGCTTTTTACAGGTCAGACCAATTGCTTCGAAAGATGAGATGGTCAATATCGATTTAACCGAAGACAAAAAAGAAGGCGCCCTTAGTTACTGCAGTCATGTTTTGGGGAACGGTATAGTAGAAGGAATTCGTTATATCATGGTGGTGAAAAAAGAGAATTTTGATGCCTCTAAAACAAAATTGATCGCAGAAGAAATCGGCCAACTGAACATGATCATGAAAAATAAATCTCAGCAATATATCCTGATTGGACCAGGACGTTGGGGATCATCAGATCCTTGGTTAGGAATACCGGTTCGATGGGATCAAATCAATTTTGTTAAAGTGTTGATTGAGACAAGCTTTCCGGGTATGGATGTCGATCCCTCGCAAGGGTCGCATTTTTTTCAGAATATTACCTCTCTGAAAATCGGTTATTTTTCTGTACAAATCACTCAAAAGGATACGATTGACTGGGATGCGATCAACCAGCAAACTGTGATTCAGGATCTACATTATGTCAAACTCGTTGAGATTAAAAAACCCTTAACCATTAAAATGAATGGCAGAAAAGGGGAAGGAATTATACTTTTTAATAAATAAAAGGAGATACACACATGCCTGAAATAAAACAAGAGTGGCAGGTGATTATCGATCTCTTACGTGATACAGATCCCATTCTCCTTAACCGCATCGGCAGAAAAATGATGCATTACTTATATAAACTCAGCATTAAGCAAATTGGCATTCTCATGGAGCGATTGGAATCAAGCACGAATGATATCCAATTCGACCCGAATAAAAGTTCCAATGAACCCCTCCAACGAGTTGACCAGAACGTTCTCGAACAGATTACGGAGGAAATTTTTAAGATTGCCTCAGCGGAATTACCTTCTGAAGCAATCACTCAAATGGTTAAAGTTTGGGTGAAGGATGACAAAGCCAGATTTTTAAGTATGGCCGCAGAAAAAAGAGATGTCGCCCTGGTAGAGATATCAGATGCCCTTCACCGCTTCTCGAATAAAAAAGAGAGCATCAAAAATATCTCACCTGAAGAGAATATTGGCATCAAAGTAGCCCTGATTAGACGCTTTTTCAGCGAAGATCTTAACTATATCAATACGGTGAAGAATTATTTAACCATTGATGATTTTTCCACTCTGCTCAAAAATACAATCGGACCTTCACAGGGGAATGGGAAACTGGGAGGAAAAGCTGCAGGCTTGTTTCGTGCTGCCACTATTCTTACTAATAAACAGAATTCTTCCATCTCCATTCGTAATCTGGCTGTACCAAAAACCTGGTTTCTAACTTCGGACGGGATTATAGAATTTCTGCACTTTAATGCTTTGGAAGAAATGCCTAATATTAAATACAGGAGTCAAATCGAGATAAGGCAAGAGTATCCATATCTGGAACAAATATTTAAAAATTCATCGATGCCGCCGGAGATTATTGCTGGATTAAATCTCGCCCTGGATGATTTAGGAGACCAACCCTTAGTAGTAAGATCATCTAGTTTATTAGAAGATCAAAGCGGAGCGGCGTTTGCCGGAAAGTACAAAAGCCTGTTTGTCGCTAATGTTGGCACAAAACAAGAAAGGTTGATCGCTTTGATCGATGCTATATTGGAGGTTTATGCCAGCGTCTTTGGTCCGGATCCTATTGAATACAGAAGAGAGCGAGGATTACTAGATTTTAATGAGGAAATGGGCATTCTTATCCAGGAAGTTGTCGGAAGGAAAGTGGGAAAATATTTTTTCCCGGCCTATTCGGGCGTAGCCTTCAGTTTTAACGACGCAAGATGGTCAAAACGTATTAAACGGGAGGACGGTATCATTCGATTGGTCGCTGGTTTGGGAACACGTGCTGTAGACCGTGTTGATAACGATTATCCAATGTTGATCAGTCCCGGACTACCCGGCTTACGGGTAAATGTTGATCCCCATGAAGTTCTCTGGTACTCACAAAAAAACGTAGACGTCATTAATTTGATTACCAAACGCTTTGAGACGGTTCCGTTCGAAAAACTGATCAGGGAAGTTGGCTACAATTACCCCTCTTTAAATCAGATTATTTCCATTTATCAGAACGGTGATATGATCACACCCACCGGAAATATGTTGAATATCAACGAAGACACGCCAGTGATTACTTTTGCACGTCTGCTGAAATCAGGTCCTCTGGTATATCAGTTAAACGATATGCTTAAGATCTTATCAAATGAACTTCAAATGCCCGTAGACATTGAATTCGCCTGCGACGGTGACATTCATAAGATCTATTTGCTACAGTGTCGACCTCAGAGCACCGCGATTTGCCATGAAAACGTCTCGATTCCGGAGAATATTGAAAAAAATAAAATTCTTTTTACAGCAAACCAGTACATAACGAACGGTGTGGTCAAAGGGATTGAGTACATTGTATATGTAGACCCTGACGAATACGACAATCTGGAAACAATGGACGATCTTATGATGATTGGCCGTATTATCGGTGAATTAAACCAGAAGCTCCCGAAACAATCTTTCATCCTGATTGGCCCGGGTAGATGGGGAAGCCGGGGTGATATCAAGCTAGGGGTTCGGGTAGGATATAGTGATATCAACAATACTTCCATGCTGATAGAAGTAGCAAAAATGAAAAAGGATTATATGCCCGAACTCTCTTTCGGTACTCATTTCTTTCAGGACCTGGTAGAAGCCAAAATCAAATACTTACCATTATACGTAGGCAGTTCCGGTACTGTTTTTAATGAAGATTTCTTCATGAAATCTCCTAATATGTTGTTGAAAATTATTCCTACAGCGAAAAAATACGAAGCACTTGTTCGGGTAATCTCGATCAGCAAATTATTTAACAATGCCTCCGTTGAAATCATATTAGACGAAGACACCAATCAGGGGATTGCGTACATTAAGGAAGAAATAATTACTCCGAGCAGTTGACTTTTCGAATAGTAAATCGTAGACTAAGATTGTTTCAAGCATGTCCTAAAAGAAAAAATTTATTTCGTTAGTGATCCAAATTTCTTTTTTATTTTCTTTATTTTCTTTATTTTCTAAAAAAATACCTTAGGAGGAAACAATGGAAAGATCAGTAGAGACAATCAATCAAGTGACCGAGAAATTAAGAATGAAAAGCGGGAATGAGCCAGAGTTTTTACAGGCAGCTTCAGAAGTTTTAGAGTCTCTGATACCTGTTTTGGATAAACATCCGGAATACATAGAAGCTGGAATTGTCGATAGAATCATAGAGCCCGAAAGAATCATCCAATTCCGGGTGACTTGGGTGGATGATGCTGGCAAAGTCAGGGTAAATAGGGGATTCAGAGTACAGTTTAACAGCGCTATCGGACCTTATAAGGGAGGACTCCGTTTCCATCCTTCCGTCAACCTGGGCATTATCAAGTTCCTGGGATTTGAACAGATCTTCAAGAATTCCCTGACCGGACTACCCATCGGTGGTGGCAAAGGTGGTTCTGACTTTGACCCGAAAGGCAAATCTGACGGAGAAGTCATGAGATTCTGCCAGAATTTTATGACGGAATTAAGCCGTCATATCGGTCCTGACTTAGATATACCGGCTGGAGACATTGGTGTGGGTGGAAGAGAGATCGGTTTTCTGTTTGGCACCTATAAAAAAATAAAAAACATCTTCGACGCTGGCGTTTTAACCGGCAAAGGTCTTCTGTATGGCGGCAGTTTAGCCAGAAAAGAAGCCACCGGTTTTGGTTTGGTTTATTTTATGGATGAAATGCTCAAAGACAAAGGCATCTCCATGGAAGGTAAAATTACCACCATTTCCGGATCCGGAAACGTTGCCATTTATGCAACTCAAAAAGCACAGGAGCTGGGAGCAAAAGTGGTTGCACTTTGTGATTCCAACGGATATATCTATGATCCAGACGGCGTCAAACTACAAACTATCAAACAGATCAAAGAGATCGAACGCGGCAGAATTTCTGAATATGTTAAATATCACAGCAAAGCAGAATACCATGAAGGATGGAGAGGCATATGGACATTGAAGACTGACATCGCACTTCCTTGTGCCACAGAAAATGAGATCGACGGTACTTTAGCTCAGACACTCGTTAATAATGGCGTTCTGGCGATTGGTGAAGGCGCTAATATGCCTTCTTCCCCCGAAGCGATAGAGATTTACCTGAAGAACAAAATCTTATTTGGTCCTGCAAAAGCAGCGAATGCCGGTGGGGTAGCTACTTCTGCCCTTGAAATGTCGCAAAACAGCATGCGCTATTCCTGGACTTTTGAGGAAGTGGATGCCAAACTTAAACTTATTATGAAGAACATCTACAAAAATGCGAGCAATACAGCAAAAGAATACAATGTTGAAGACAATTTAGTGAAAGGCGCCAATATTGCCGGCTTCATAAAAGTAGCGGAGTCTATGTTAGCTCAGGGCATTATTTAACTCTTGATCAGCCTGTATAGCCCCCTCCCAGTTGAAAAACAGGGAGGGGTTTTTTATGTAGAGGAAAATTCAGGTATAATATTGAGTGTTATAAAAATGTAAGGAGGAAATTATGCGTAGATCTATTCTTTTAACACCTGGACCCACACAAGTACCAGAAGAAGTATTGGTTGCCGGAGCGATGCCGATTATGCATCACCGCACCCCTCAGTTTGAAGCCATTTTTGCAGAAGCAACCAAAGGACTTCAATATATATTCCAGACTGCTCAACCTGTCATGATTTTTGCATCTTCCGGTACTGGCGCATTGGAATCATCCGTGGTAAATTTATTATCTCCAAACGATAAAGTCATTGTCGTTGTCGGAGGAAAATTCGGTGAAAGATGGGCGAATCTCTGCAAAGCATTTGGGTTAAATATTGTCCAGCTTGATATACCCTGGGACGAAGTAGTCTCTCCCGCATTAATGGAAAAAACGCTCAAAGAAAACCCTGATGTAAAAGCTGTCTTCACAACCCTATCAGAAACATCCACGGGCGGAGTAACCGACATTGAAGCCATTTCAAAAATCGTTAAACCTACCAATGCCATTCTCATCGTGGATGCCGTATCCGGATTAGGAGTGGTTGATCTGAAAACAGATGCTTGGGGAGTGGATGTCGTAGTGGCTGGTTCTCAAAAAGGTTTAATGCTTCCTCCCGGCCTTGGATTTGCCAGCGTTAGCCCAAAAGCCATGAAAATGATGGAAACTTCTAAATTGCCGAAATTCTACTTTGACTGGAAAAAAGCACTCAAAAACCTGGAGAAGAACACGACTCCCTGGACACCCGGTATTTCTCTGATTGTCCAATTAAATGTTGCTTTGAATTTAATTAAAGAAGAAGGGTTGGAAAATGTATTTGCGCGACATATCCGCCTTTCCAACGCGATTAAAGCCGGTATGAAAGCTTTAGGTTTACAGATCTATAACAAGAGCACAGGAAGCGCTTGCATGGGTGTTCTCTGTCCTGAAGGTATCGACGGTGAGAAGGTTGTTAAATTAGCCAGAGATAAATTTAAAGTTACTTTAACGGGTGGACAGGATGAATTGAAAGGTAAGATCTTCCGCATATCCACTATGGGAAACGTGAATGAAAACGATGCGATTCTTGGCGTTGCTGTCGTGGAAAGAGCTTTGCATGAACTCGGATATTCCTTTGAATTAGGAAAAGGCGTAGCAGCCACATTAAAAGCTTTAGTATAAATTGAGGAGATGATTATGTATAAGATTTTGATTGCAGATGCTTTATCAAAAGAAGGTATTGCGGAGCTTCAAAAAAATGCCCGATTCCAGGTAGTTGAAAAAACAGCCATTACACCTGAAGAACTCAAAAATGAAATTCATGAATACGATGCCTTGGTGGTCCGTTCCAGGACAAAAGTCACCGCAGATATTATCCAGAACGCAAATAACCTGAAGTTGATTGTCCGTGGGGGAGTCGGCACAGACAACATTGATAAAAAAGCGGCTGAAGCAAAGAGTATTAAAGTGAAGAATACACCAAAAGCCTCTTCTATTTCGGTAGCTGAATTAGTCATCGGCATGCTGTTGTCCGGTGTGAGATTGTTAGTCGATGCCACTGTCTCCACCAAAGAAGGAAAATGGGAAAAGAAACGGTTTGAAGGGATTGAAGTATATGGAAAAACACTCGGTTTAGTCGGATATGGCAATATTGGTAAAGAGATTGCCAAAAGAGCCTCTGCCCTTGGCATGAAAGTGCTAGTGTATGATCCGTATATTCAGAAAGCAGAAACACCTGATACTACCATGACAACAGATATCGACACCATCGTCCACAATGCTGATTTCATTACCGTAAATTGTCCAAAAACGGAAGAGACAAAAGGATTAATCAATGCGGCCAGAATCCAGCAGATGAAACAGGGAGTCGGCATCATCAATTGCTCCCGCGGTGGCATTGTAGATGAGAATGCATTATTAGAGGGATTACAATCCAAAAAAATCGCTTTTGCCGGCATTGACGTCTACGAAAATGAACCCCCCGAGCCAACACACCCCTTGTTCTCACAGCCAAACGTCATCTTAACACCTCACATCGGCGCCCAGACCAAAGAAGGTCAAAACCGTGTGAGTATGGAAGTAGCCTCTGTGATCAACGACTTTCTAAAATAGAGATTTGTTCTGAAAATTCAAAACGGGGGATACACCATCCCCCGTTTTTTCAACCACACAGGGGGATGGTTCTTTTGTGTGGTTTATTCAATCCTGAAAATCAACTTCATAACCCTGTTCAATGAGGATGCCCAACACCCCCGTCCCCGTGGGAATGGTTAATTATTTTCCTTATCCAAAAGTACTCTCAACAAAAATAAGGTTTCAGTTTTCAGTTTCGTTTTAACCCAGATCTTCTGCTTGGTGTCTAAAATTTCTCCCAAACCGGCAAGAATAGTTCGATCCGCGATCTTTGTTATTTTCGTTATGCATGCTTCCAAACATTCCCTGAAAGTAATATTGAGCCTTTTCTCGACCAACTCTTTATTGATTGGCCAATTGTTTTGTAAGAAAAACCAAACATCGAATATATCGCGATTGGCTCTTTCGGCTCTTTCGTATAAAGCTGCCAGTTTATTAGCAAACATGTCCTTTTGTGTCATTACTTTCATGGAAAGTCCGAAATAATTTAAGATTTCGTATTCCGATCCAAAATTTCGACGATTGATTTCAACTTTGATATTTCGATCCGGATCAGCATAAGATATCTCAAAGAAAAGGGTGAAATACTTTTTGTTCTTATTCTTGATCGTTCCGTATTTGGAAACAATTTGTTCTACTTTTTCAAAAACAAAGTCTTCCTTTGTCGGATCCAAAAGATCGCAATCGAGATCGACCGACATTCTCGGTAATCCGTAAAAAAGCATGGCAGCGGAACCACCCTTAAAACCCAGTATGGGACCGAGAGTATTGTCGGTATAGATATCTTTTAAAATTCTTACCAGAATGGCTTTGTGTTTTTCCAAATTAAACATTTTTCAGTTTTTTAACTTTTAACTTCATTCTTTTATTTCCCCCGTAAATTGGCAATATTGCCTCCACTTTGTCCCAATTCAGATTGTCGAGATTGTCAAAGTAATAATCTTTCCTTAAATAGAGAGTGTCCAGAAAAGCTCTTTCGGGTGAAGCAACGAAACAATTATTTTTAATTTCAATCCCAGCGGAATTGGTCAAAAGCGTGTATTTTAACTTCCTAAACTCATATTTTTGATCATCAATTTCTAATTCCCGGCTCAGATAGGAAATGACAAAAATCTGACTGTAATATTGAAAAATGATCCCTGCCTGAGCCAAAACCGTTTCAAGGCTGATGTAGGAAGGAGTATAGATTCTACCAGCCAATTCCAATCTGTCATAGTTTTTATCCTTAGCATATATCCCTCTTCTTAAAGAAAAAAGTCTGCCCGATTTAACATACCGATAGATCTTTTTTTTAATAAATTCAGCCTTAGTAGTATTCCAAAGCAATGCCAAGTCATTGACGGTAAAAACCGTCTTTTTTGATCTCATTAGAACTAATAAATCTTTATCCATCATAACCTTATAATATGAACTACTGGTACCCTAATTTGGGTACTTCCAGTTCACATTATACATCATTTCTATTAAGTTTGTCAACGGGCAAAATGAAACTAAGAAATGGTCTGGTGTAAAAAAATCAAGATTTATTTTCCTCGTCTTCTTTTGAAGGATTGAGGGTTGAATTGACTGTCTACT
>JAJFUD010000005.1 GCA_021372585.1 bacterium | reverse complement strand
TGCAACGACATCCGGGTCGAGGACAAAATTCACTTCCGTTCTTCCATTTAAAGAAAGCTCAGCTGATTGAAACCCGATAAAACTACATTCCAGAACTGCATTTCTATTATTCACAGAGAGATTGAATTTTCCATCCATACCGGAAATAGTCCCGGTTGTTGTTCCTCTTATAACAATATTCGCTCCCGGAATTGTTTCTCCATTTTCTTTGGAGGTGACGGTCCCGCTGATTTTTATTTGAGCAAAAGCTCCGGAGCCTGCTCCGAGAAAAATAACGATTAATAATAGTAGAATCCTGATTTTTTCCATAGAATTTAGTTTTTAGTAAGAACTGGTTTTTAGAAGGTGAAACTGTTGTTTGCGAGTATTCCTGAAGTAAACTTATGGAATGGAAGGAACTTCAAAATCCCATTTACATAAAACGGAACAAAATTACGGATCTGGTACCACCGTTTTCGAATTTGGCACTATTATATGTATTGATTATCAGTAATTTATGCAACAAGGATGAAAATCATTTTATAGAACACATTGGCACCTGTTGCGGCATGATATATTCGGAAAATGAGCAGGATGAGGTAGAAATCTTAGGATACCTGCCGTGCTATTGTAGATTCTTTTCCCGGAATAAGATCTGTATTTTGCGCAATGCATTTAATCTGAGTTATATAGCGAACCACTGACTGATAAATCAATATCTTATCTGATTGAGGAAAGATGATGCTCTGTTGTAAGGTGAATGTAGCAAAAATCATTGAATCAATTAGATAGCTTGAGTTCCATTTTTTTGATACTCGCAAACAATGGATTTATTACCTGTCATTTTTGGTTTTTAATATGAGATGGTTCGATAAAAGCTACTTTAGTTCAAAAAATCAGATAAAGAGGATATTCAGAAGTATTCTATACGGAAGTGAATCAAAAAGATTATCATCATGAATAATAAATCACGCACATTGTTGTTTGCAACTATGTTGTCACTGGTCCTTTGGGCATGCAGTATGAGCAAGAAACCACAACGTTATATCGAAGAAAATCTTGATTACGCCTCAAGGCAGATCGGTCTTCAGTTAGATGCTATAGAAAAGACAGGAAAGATATTGAATCCCAGAACTATAGATAAGCAAGGAGCGATACATTATGTGGGTTTTTCCGACTGGACAAGCGGTTTTTTCCCGGGCACGATGTGGTATTTATATGAAATGACCGGTACCGAAAGGTGGAAAGAATATGGTACAAAAATTACCGAATCGCTTGATTCTGCAAAGTATCTCACCTGGCACCACGACGTCGGGTTCATTATCAACTGCAGTTTCGGAAACGCCTTTCGTTTAACGGGCAAGAAGGAATACAAGCAAGTGATGATCAAAGCTGCGGAGTCGCTTTCCACCCGTTTTCGTCCCGCAGCCGGTGTGATTCAATCGTGGGATGCCGACAGAGGCTGGCAGGCAACCCGAGGATGGAAGTGCCCGGTAATTATTGACAACATGATGAACCTTGAACTTCTTTTTAGGGCAACTGAATTATCGGGAGATTCAAGTTTCTATAAAATAGCGGTCAGTCATGCCAACCAAACGAAGAGGAATCATTTTCGCGATGATTACAGTTCGTGGCATGTGGTGGACTATGATCCTGTTACCGGCGAAGTGAGGCAGAAAAACAGAGCCCAGGGTTATGCCGACGAATCGGCCTGGGCCCGCG
>JAJFUD010000070.1 GCA_021372585.1 bacterium | reverse complement strand
GCAAACGAATCTGGCAATCTATGGGCATACAAGCTTGATGACGACACGCAATTCAAGGTCACAGAGAATAATTTCCCAAATTACAATGATTGGTATATTGAGAACTGTGATGATTATTCTCTAAGAAATGACTTGTTGGATTACAAAATCTCAAAGGCTGATTTTCTGCTCTATGAGATCACCATGTCGACTGATACAATATTAGAATGCAGCAGAAAAAAAATAGTATCCTATGATCTGCAAACAAAAACCAAGCATATTCTGACACAAGGCACTGAAAATGATTTTGGTTTTTATGGCGTCATCTACTATGATACAGTACTTTACTCTTGTGCTCAGATTATCGAAAGGCAGGATCCTAAGCATTTTCAATATACGTTGTATAGATACGACCCGATAAGTAAAACAGTTATAAATAATAATGAAAAATGGTATATATACACTAAAAAGTACCTAACGAATAAAAAACCAAAACCTTACTATATGCCATCTTTTATTTTAAATGATACCAGCTTGTATTGTTCTTTTGCCGGGCAAGTATTTGATTTGAATACAGAAGAAAGAGCTTATTTATCTCCAAATTCTTTTCTAACTTATTTTTTAGGAGATGATCAAATCTATGTCGGGATTAATAATCCAGGGGAGTATCAAGCTAACCGCCATATTATTGTATACCAAATTGAATCTCGACAGAAAGTCATGATTAGTTCAAATAATCATCATGATGAAGAAAAACATCTGAGTTTTAAGAAACACATCATCTCCTGGATTGCATCAAATTATCATAGCAGGCTATATATTCGATCCTCTCCGGATGTAACGATAAGTGCTGAGAAAAATCGTGTTGGATTGAGACAAAATAGTAACACTACTTTCTCTATATCATTCCATTCCAATCTGGGATATGCTACAACCGCAGGATTATCGTATTCTTTTCCAGATAATCCGAACGGATTGACTTGTTCATTCAATCCAACCACTATCCAATTGGATGGGATTAATGATACCAAAATAACAGTCACCACCTATTCCTCCGCTTCTGTTCCAAAGGGAATTTATCGCCTTGAATTGGCCGTGCATGGAAACACTTTTTTATTACCCCATAAAGTGAATATTATGGTTGATGTGGCTGATTTTACTATCAGGAGCGAAATTATTTCAGATTTTTGCTATGTTGATGTGTCAAAGACATTCAAAATATTCATAAAAAATTTATTGGCTAAAGAACAGGCTTATGATATAGAAATCATTCCAGATTACATAGAAGATGGAGGAACTTTATCACCAGATTATATGGAGTATTCTGTGAACTCAAACTCTTTAACAGTTCCCCCCAGCGAAGAGTATTATGTTGAGTTCACCATTCTGATGAAGGCTAGCATCTATGATTTTGGATATTATTTTCATTTCACGTTTATAGTGACAAATACAGCTGATAAATCCAAACTAAATCAAGAAATTACTCTGATTCTTTTTCCAAGTTTTTGGATCCAATCAAACAGAGATTTAATTAGCGGTGTTGCAGGTTCAATAGCAACATACAATTTTACCGTTTGTGCAAGCCCTTTTTACTCCGGAACAGTTACTTTAGATCTGGACAGTTTTACAAAAGATAATTTTCCTGCATTTTCTTTTAAACCAAAAATTTTTACTTTACAGCCGAACGAGAAAAAAGCAGTGAGTTTAGAATTTGAAATTAAGGATTTGGTACAACAATATGAATATCTGTTAAAAATTACTATGCATGACAATGTTAAAGAAAACAACTATTATATGTTTGAATTTGAATTAGAGCCAACTTTTTTTGTTTCTATCGAAAATCCAATTGGTGATTCAGTAACAATCAATACTACTCATCAATGGCGAATCTCAATTTCTTCTTTATTGTCATCAAAAAGAATAATCAAAATAATGCATGATCCTATATTTGATCATGATGAAGATTATAAATATGAATTCAGCACAACCGAATTGACCTTCCAGGGAAAGGATACCCAACAGGTTATTTTAAGTATTTCTTCGCCTTCAATAGGATCGCATTTTTTTTCTTTATTGACTTTGGATAACTCGACACTCGAAAGTAGTAAAGATGATATTATCTTTGAAGTGATTGAACCTTGAAAAAAATACAGATGATTAACCAAAACATAATGACAAGTTGGAGGCTCTAAATAATGAAAAAATTTCTCATAGTCATGTTCCTGTTAATCAGCATTTGTTTGGTGTCCACTGCCTGCAAAGAAGAAAAGAAGGCAGGATCGGATAACGTTTCGACGACAATAGATGATATCTATCCCAATAATGACCCTATTCCTCCTCAAGCAACAGATAAAAGGGTTTTCTGTAATAATGGTTACCTTTTTAAAGCTTCTTATTCTGATAAGCTTCAGATCAAGCAATTTAACTTTGATACTTTGAAAGAAGAACTTATCGGGGAACTTAATAGTTCTTTTGGTTTCCCTCAAGAGTTTTTAAGGAATCCAAATATTGTTGATGAGTTCAATAATGTTGCTTTTGGTTTTTCTCACCTGGTTATTTCTCCTGATAAAAAAAAACTAGCTTTTCTGGGAGAATCGCCTAGAAGAGACTTCTATGAAAAAAATTATTTTGACTTTCCCTATGATCTATATGCTATGAATGTAGATGGATCTGACATCAAAAGAATTACTTTCGATATGGAATTTATACCATATGGAGAAGGATCAGACTTAAGAATACTTTTCACGCCTGATAGCCAAGAAATCATAATATATGGCCTCAATTGGCGTAATTTTTTAGAAGAGGCTATCTATATCGTAAACATTATTCATAATACATGCGTGAAATATGATAAAAATCATGAATTATTCTGGCCTGTTTTCTCTTACGTAGAACATAATAGTCAAGTTTGCAAAACAAAAACTTTCGCTCAGTCCTATATTGAGGATTTTCCTATTCTTTCATACGGAGAGAATTATCTCGTTTGGTATCAAAATGAAATAGGAGCTTTGAATTGGAAGCATAAAGAGTATAAGAAGATTTATTCAATGCCTGCAGAAGAATCTACCATATGGTCAGCTTCTTGGTTTCCTGATTTTTCAAAAATTTTCTTTATGGATAAAGATAAATTATTCATTTACAACCTGAATTCCCGTAACTCATAACGAGGGTGGTTCTACCCCCAAAGCCTGGTAAAGGCTTTTCTGTTTCTCGGTGATCTCCCCCAGGGTACGTCCGTATCCCGGTGCTTCCAATAGCTCAATCGTATCCAGTTCATCTAAAAGACCTTGCAGTGTCCAACTGGCGTTGTACAGTTGAACGCACAAAATAGCCTATTTCAAAAACAGGATTCCTGAATACATGAGGGTTTTGTAATTTTAAACCTAGTAAAAATCAAAAAAAACATAGTTACAATATAATATATGCATAGTGCTTGCATTTATGATTTAATAATGATATATTCTAACTACAATGTATATAAGAAAAGTGAAAACGAACACGACCAAAGGCAAAAAGGAATATTACCAACTATGCCATAATACCTGGGATCCTCATACGAATCGATCCCATACCGAAGTCATCTATAACCTGGGTCGCGCCGATCAGGTGGATCTGGCAGCGATACGAAGACTCATACAGAGCTTAAGCAAAATGCTACCTGAAAAAGAATCCGGTCTTTTTGCTTCCGATAAAGAGATTCCTGGCTTTGCCGGTGCAAAATCCCTGGGAGGACCCTGGCTTCTAGACCAACTCTGGCATCGCTTAGGGATCGACCAAACCCTTCTGAAACTCTTAGCAAAACGAAAGTACCAGCCATCCATCGAACGCCATATTCTGGCGATGGTCGCTAACCGTGCTCTGGATCCTTCCAGCAAACTCAACATCGAACACTGGATCCGGGAAGAAGTGTATCTT